>JAGUXG010000019.1 GCA_020061965.1 bacterium | reverse complement strand
AAATAATAATGATACTCCTTACAGGAGCAAGTGGTTATCTTGGAATGTGTGTGGTAGAAAAGCTGAAGAGACACAATATTTCAGTAAAGGCTATAAGAAGAACCCTTTTTGGAAAGACTTTAGGAGTAAAAAGTAAGTGGTGCAATCTATCTAGTGCAAAGAGACTTAAAGGGTTTATGAATGATGTTGATGGAATTATCCATATGGCATCTCCAAGAACACTAAAAAGAGAAAAAGTTGTTAAAGAAGGTATTTTAGGCACAAGCTATCTTATTGATTACTGGAAGAGGGGAAATTTTGTCTATTGCAGTAGTCAAGGGGTGATTGGTATGCCGCCTAAAGAGCCTTTTGATGAAAGTCTGCCATATAATCCCATATATTGGTATGATATAGAAAAAATATGCTGTGAATTATTGCTTTTGAAAAAGAAAAATGAAGAAAAAGTTAGTGGTCATTATATCATTTTTAGAATCCCTTTTATCTTTGCCCCAAATTCAAGGATGAATGACTACCAGTTTCTTTATCCCATTATTAGGCATGCTGTCAGAGATTTACCCTTTGTTTTTATAGGCAAGGAAGAGGATGTAGCGAATGCTGGTTTTTCCTGGGTGGATGGCCGAGATCTGGCTAATACTTTAGTAAATGCCCTCTCTTTTCAAGAATCTGGCATATACAATATAGCCAATGGGTTTATAAGATGGATTGATTTCATTGAGATGATAAAGGAGATTACAGGGAGTAAGAGCAAGATAATCATTCAAGAAAAAGATAGGGATATAAAAGGTGGATTTGTCATCTCATCGTCTCATTCTGAATTGGACATCTCAAAAGTTACAAAGAAGGGTTTTATTCCTCGCTATACCATTTATCAGACAATAGGTGAATGTATAGATTTTTATCTTAAGCACTATGAAGATTAAAAACCTTATTAGATTTATCAGTTTCTTAAAGCCTTATAAATCAAGCTTTATAGTAGCCATTTTATGCCTGATTGTTATTGATCTTCTTTCCCTCTCCTTTCCTTTGGGGATGAAGTTTCTGGTTGACAATGTCTTGGTGAATGAAAACCTTGGTCTTTTAAATCTTTTGTTCTTTTCTATGGTTATCCTGGTTCTCTTTAGAACCATATTTAGCTTTCTTCTCAGGTTTGTTATGCTCCTTCTGTCCCAAAAGGTGGAGATAGATATTGCTACTCGTTTTTACAAACACCTCCTTTCACTCTCTCTCAAGTTTTTTGAAAGAAGGTTGACAGGGGAACTTATCTCTCGGATAAAGGATATAGACGAAATCCAAACAGCTGTCAATCGGGTCATTCTGAATCTTTCAAACAACCTTTTTTCTATCCTTATTTTCACTGGAGCATGCTTATACATCAATAGGTTTCTTACCCTCATTATGTTTGGGTTTCTTGTAATCCTTGGAATATTTATCCTCTTGATCAGTCCTTTACTTCGAGAAAGTAGTTATCAGAGGATGGAGAGAAATGCAGATTTTTTTGCTTATATCTGTGAATCTTTGTCAGGAATTAGGACAGTTAAAACCTTTGTGGCAGAAAACAGGGCATCGCGTCAAGCAAAGAGATTTCTAATCAGATTTGAGCAGTCCTTTTTCAAAGAGGCATCCTTGAAACAAGTATCTGATGAGACAACAAAATTTCTTATATTTATCGCAAACCTCTTTGTCTTCTGGTTCGGTGGTCAGTTAGTGATTAAAGGAAGTCTTACATTAGGTTCTCTTTTGGCATTTACCCTCCTTTTTGATAGTATGATGCAACCATGGGAAGAACTTTCTTCATTGAACGACGACTTCCAGAGGGCGTTTGCTGCTACAGAAAGGTTTTATGAGATATTTGATATTGTGCCTGATATTAAAGATGGAAGAATTAATCTTTCACAAGTTAAAGGAAGGATAGAGTTTAAAGATGTCTATTTCAGTTATGATGGAAAAGAGAATGTTTTGTCTGAAATCAACCTTGCTATTTTGTCAGGTATGACGGTAGCTTTAGTTGGAAAAAGTGGAGCGGGCAAAAGCACCCTTTCTTACCTGATTCCCCGTTTCTATGACCCTACATCTGGTTCTGTCTTGATAGATGGAATAAATATAAGGGATATTACGATTAAATCTTTAAGAAACCAGATAGCTGTGGTCTCCCAGGACCCATTCTTGTTTAGTGGAACAATAAGAGAAAACCTTGCCTTTGGTAAGATAGGAGCAAAGGAAGAAGAGATATATTATGCCTCCAAAATGGCAAATGCCGATGAATTTATCTTGCAATTTTCTAAGAGCTATGAAACCCGAATAGGAGAAAGGGGTCTTACCCTTTCAGGCGGTCAAAGACAAAGGATATCAATTGCAAGGGCAATATTAAAAGATACGCCCATTTTGATCCTTGATGAAGCCACCTCTTCCTGCGACCTTGAATCAGAAAGGTTAATCCAAGAAGCACTATCTCATCTAATAAAAGGAAAGACCACTATCATTATTGCCCACAGACTCTCTACCATCAAACAGGCTGACATCATATTTGTTCTTGATAGGGGAAAGATTGTAGAGACAGGCAACCATAAAGAACTAATTGAAAAAGATGGATTATACCGCCATCTTTATGAAGATATGGTCATACTCTAATGAGGATAAGGTTTAGAACCCTTGAGGATATTTTAAAATGCTTCCTTTTTGTCCTTTTTTTTCTTT
>JAGUXG010000140.1 GCA_020061965.1 bacterium | reverse complement strand
GTACTTACGATTTTGCCAAAATGTTTAGTGAAATCTCGTAAGTTGTTGAATTTCAATAGGTTAAAGAAAAAACACTTCAGATGAGTAAATAGTTACGAATAGTCAAAGCCAACTATGAATCAGCCAGATATGAGTATGAAAAGACAAAAAATCTTCTCTAAAACACTTTGGGGTTAACTGAATTGTTGCTTTTATTCTACCTCAAAATGGGTCAGTTTTTTGAACTGGTAATATCTATTTCTTATCTCTTCCCAGGTAAGCGTTTTAAGTCTATCTAAACTGAACTTTTCAACCACAAAGGAAGCCATTGCACTTCCAAAGATAACTCCTCTCTTAAAATCCTCCTCATTCTTTCCAT
Source organism: bacterium (assembly GCA_020061965.1). Classification (GTDB taxonomy): domain Bacteria; phylum UBA9089; class UBA9088; order UBA9088; family JAGUXG01; genus JAGUXG01. The sequence goes on along the minus strand of JAGUXG010000140.1, from coordinate 2,635 downwards.
GAACACCAGAAAGGTACCCGATTAGTCCTCCAGCAAAGGTATCTCCAGCACCAGTTGGGTCGAAGATATCCTCTATGGGATACGCAGGTGCAGAGAAGATGCCATCTTTTGAAAACATCAAGGCGCCGTGTTCACCCTTTTTGATAATCACCCTGCCTGGTCCAATTGAACGAATCTTTGAAGCTGCTTTTATCAGATTAGCTTCTCCAGTCAGCTCCCTTGCTTCAGCATCATTTACGACAAGGATGTCAACCCTTTCGATTGTCTTTATCAGACTATCTCTCTTATTCATAATCCAAAAGTTCATTGTGTCCAAGAGAATAATCTCAGGTTTTTCTATCTGTTCTAAAACCTTGAGTTGTAATTCTGGATCAATATTGGCTAAAAAGATATGGTTTGCCTTCTTATATTCATCAGGAAGAATGGGGTTAAAATCAGCAAAGACATTCAAGCAGGTCTCAGTGGTGATTGCTTCATTCAAGTTATAAGTGTAGTATCCCTTCCAGCGGAAGGTCTCTCCTGTCTGTCTCTTCAGCCCAGATACATCTATCTCAAAACCTTTCAAAAGCTGAACATTCTCCTCGGCAAAATCATCGCCTACCACAGCGACTAAGTTCACCGCATCAAAGAATGAGGCAGAGACTGAAGCATAAGTGGCTGAACCACCCAAAGCCTCCTCTATCTCCCCAAAAGGTGTCTTTACAGAATCAAGTGCAACAGACCCAACAACTAAAACGCTCATATCTCCTCCTTAAAAAACTAAGAGCGAAAAGCTAAAACTTCTCTTTGTGCCTTTTTACCTCTTCAATTAGCAATTTTAATGTTTCTGCTCTATCTCCAAAGATAGAAAGAGAGGTGTTTGCAGAATCTATCAGAGACTTTATCTTCTCTTTTGCAGATTTTGGGCTTACCACTGAAAGAATATTAACTCTTTCCTTGCCTTTGTCTGCTATATCATCTGCTATCTGAAAGGCAAGACCAAATTTTTCTCCAGCAATTCTCAAAGCCTCTACCTGCTTTCTATCTCCTTCGCCAATTATACCACTGGCTACACAAGAGGCAGAAAATAAAGAGGCTGTCTAACGATTATTAGATTGTCATTATATCAGACAATCTATCGTTAGTCAACAATTTTAATCTTATCTATACAGAACTTTTGTAAAAGTTGGGGAGGTTCTGCATCTTTAATATAAGATTGCAAGTCAAGGGCTCTTCTGGTATAATTAGCTAATGCAAGAAGGTAAGGTTGTTTCAGTCAACATCAGCCCCGAAAAGGGCAAGAAGAAGACTGCTGTTGGTTCTGGTGAACTTATCACAAACTTTGGTCTCAAAGGGGATGGCCATAGTGGCAATTGGCATAGGCAGGTGAGCCTTTTGGCTATGGAGTCAATTGAAAAGATGCAAAGAGCAGGTCTTTCTGTAATGTGTGGTTCATTTGCAGAAAATATTACTACATCTGGAATAGATTTAGTTTCCATTCCGATTGGGAGATTAATAAGGATTGGAGACTTGATAGTCTTGCGGGTGACACAGATAGGCAAGACATGTCATGAAAGATGTGCTATCTATTATCAAGCAGGCGATTGCGTTATGCCTAAAGAAGGGATATTTGCTGAGGTGCTTAAAGGGGGAGAGATCAAGGTTTCTGATAATATCATTATTGATGGAATATAAAAAGGTTATCATCAAGGTTGGGACATCTATTGTTACATCCTCTTCTGGTTTTGAGGCAGTATATATCGCAGAGATTGTCCATGATATATGCAAAATAAAGGAGGGCAGGGAGATAATCCTTGTCTCATCCGGGGCTATTGGTGCTGGAATGGAAGTGTTGGGGATGAAAGATTACCCTGAGGCTATCTCGGTAAAGCAGGCAACAGCAGCTGTTGGTCAGTCAAGGCTGATGCATATCTATGAAAGGCTATTTGGAAGGTATAATCAACCTATAGCTCAAATCCTTCTGACTAATAGAGAACTCAGGAACAGAAAGGAACAGCTGAATATTACGAATACCTTTAATACCCTCTTTTCCTTCTCCGTTATTCCTATTGTTAACGAGAATGATGCTGTCGCCACAGAGGAGCTTAATCTTCTGTTTTCCGATAATGACTCTTTGGCAGCACACCTTGCTTCTTTGATTGATGCCAATTTGCTCATTCTTCTTACGGATGAGAATGGTCTCTATAAGATTAACAAGAGCGGAAAGGATTGTGAACTGATAGAAGATGTCTCCAAAATAACAAAAGAGGTAGAAGGTTGGGTAAGGGATACTGAAGGAAAGATAAGCCGTGGAGGGATGAAGGCAAAATTAAAGGCAGCAAAATTTGCTACAGATGCTGGGATAAAGACAATAATTGCCAATGGAATGGAAAAGGGCACAATATCTAAAATCATAGGTGGAGAAAAGGTGGGAACTGTCTTTTTTCCAAATATATAACTCCTATTTTTTATGAAAAAAATAGGAATACGATGAAAAAAATCCTAAAATCAAAGATTTTTTTATAATCAAGGGATGTATACTCAAAAAACATAGGTTTACCGAAAAAATATGTGATAAAAGGGGTCAAGGATTCAAGGGGGGACAGTCTTTCAAGGATTTAATGATTTCGCTTTCACTCGACCACTTGAACCCTTT
>JAGUXG010000072.1 GCA_020061965.1 bacterium | reverse complement strand
GAGATGAAAGAAAGATTTGTTAATTCTTCAAACACTTGAATCCTGTCCCCCCTTGACCCCTTTTTTGCAATGGATTCCTTCACTTGGGTAAATAGTTACTAAAAGTCTAACAAACTGACTTGACAGGATACTTTATTTATGCCATAATTTAACAATTTATGATGCAGTAGTATAAGACTGCCAATAGGCAGTATAATCCTATGTTAGGTGACAGCAAGCATTGATTAATCCTGTAACAGAATGGAGAGAGGAAGGAGGTATATTGTGGGAAGAATACGTCAGATGATTAAAGTCAACGGACAGGAGTGTTGGACACTGTTCGACACAGGAGCTCGTAATACCTATGTGGTCCCTACGGTTGCAGCGGTTCTGAGCACATCGGAAATGCCTCATTCAATTCGAACAGCATTGGGTGGAGAAATAAAGGAAACTAACAAAACAGCACTTCTCCAGGCGGAGATTGAAGGACATTTAATCTCCACTCACGCGATGGTCGTTGACCAGATCGGTGACGACGAAAATGGCAAATTTATTGAGGTGCTTTTCGGAGCTTTAGCCATGCAGCAATGGGGAATTCGTCTCATTCCTGATGAAGAGAATTTAGATTTCTCTCACTATTCGGAAGAGTTTGTGGAATTCTGATTCACCAAAATAGGCAGTAAATGGGAAGAGGAGAGACAGTTTACGTAATCCCTTTTTCTCTTGAGTTTCCATAGCCAAAATAGTATAGAATCTTCTTTCTATGGAGGTAAAAAATGCAAAAGCCATTGATTATATCCGACCCAAACGTGATGATGGGGAAACCTGTTATTGCTGGGACACGTATCACTGTTGAATTTATCTTAGAGAAGCTATCTGCTGGTGAAACTGCCGAACAGATTCTTGATGCTCATCCTCGATTAACCCATGAGGCAATTCAGTCAGCATTAGCATTTGCCTCTCAGGCTTTGCGAGCTGATGTGGTTTACCCGATTGCTGAGGCTGTTACATGAATTTTATAGCCGATGAAGGTGTAGACCGTCAAATCGTTGAACGTCTTCGGCAGGATGGTCACCGTATATGGTACGTTGCCGAAATGGAACCAGGAATTTCTGATGATACTGTGCTTGATTTGGCAAACCAGAAATCGGCCTTGCTGTTGACGGCAGATAAGGACTTTGGTGAGTTGGTGTTCCGCCAACATCGTCTTATCCCTGGCGTTGTGCTCATTCGGTTAGCAGGACTATCGCCAACACGCAAAGCAGGAATAGTTACTTTTGCTATCGATCAACACACCTCAGAACTACCACAAGCTTTTGCTGTAATCAGCCCAGGAATTTTTCGCATTCGTCGGCCAAATGAATAAAATTTGTCTAACGAATCGCTGAAGTTGACGGCGGGCAAGACCGCCGCAACTGAGCTAATCAGAACAATAGATGTTTTGGCAGTGATGTATGGTGCACAATTATTACCGTTAGAACTATGAATACTAAAAAACAGAAAATAGGTGCAGTTTTGGTGGTTGGCGGTGGGATTGCTGGGATGCAGGCTTCCCTTGACCTTGTAGAGGCCGGGTTTAAGGTCTATCTGGTTGAAGAGACACCTGCGATTGGTGGCAAGATGGCTCAACTTGACAAAACCTTTCCAACCAATGATTGCTCTATGTGTATTATGGCACCACGGTTGGTTGATATTTCAGGCAACCTGAATATTGAGCTTTTGACCACATCAGAGGTTATAGGTCTTGCTGGTGAACCAGGCAATTTCAAGGTTTCTGTACGTAGAAAGCCGCGATATATAGATGTAACTAAATGTACTGGTTGTGGTGATTGTGCTAAAGAGTGTCCGGTTGAACTACCAAATGAGTTTAATATGGGGCTTAATACAAGAAAGGCAATATATAAGCCGTATGCTCAGGCAGTACCCGGCGCTTTTGCTATTGATAAGCGTGGGACATCTCCTTGTAAGTCCGGATGTCCCTTGCATATTAGTGTGCAAGGGTATGTTGCCTTGATTGCTCAAGGGAAATATCAGGAGGCACTTGACCTCATCAGGCAAGAGAATCCATTTCCTGGTATCTGTGGCAGGGTTTGCAATCATCCGTGTGAGACGGAGTGTATGCGAGGGAAGGTGGATGAACCTATTGCTATTGCTGGTCTGAAGAGGTTTGTGGCAGATTATAATAGTCCACAGTCTACAGTCCACAGTCCACAGTTAAAAAATGGAAAGAAAGTAGCTATTATTGGTTCAGGTCCGGCAGGGCTGACTGCGGCACACGATCTGGCTTTGGTTGGTTATCAGGTGACGGTGTTTGAAAGACTACCTGTAGCTGGTGGAATGATGCGGGTAGGCATCCCTGACTATCGGCTGCCACAGGCTATCATTCAGCGGGAGATTGAGGCCATACTCAATGCTGGTGTTGAACTTAAACTAAATACTGCTATAGATTCTCTTGATAGCCTGAAAAATCAGGGTTTTGAGGCTATTATGATTGCTATTGGTGCTCATGTAAATAAAGAGATGGGTGTTCCTGGTGAGGATCTGGATGGGGTTTTATCCGGCATCTCTTTTCTTTCCGAGATAAACCTTGGAAATAAGGTGAATATCAAGGGGAAAAAAGTGGCAGTGGTTGGCGGTGGTAATGTAGCTATAGATGCAGCCAGGGTAGCTGTGCGGCTTGGGGCTGAAACTGTAAGTATCATTTACCGTCGTTCAAGGGATGAGATGCCTGCTTCTCCTCATGAAGTCCAAGCCTGCGAGGAAGAAGGAATCAAGATATATTTCCTGACTAATCCTACTAAAATTAATGGTAGTAATGGGAAGGTGATAAGTGTTGAATGTGTTAAGATGGAACTCAAAGAGCCAGACGAATCAGGAAGAAGACGGCCAGTGTCTTTTCCAGGCTCTGAATTTGTAATAGATGTTGATCTTATTATTCCAGCTATTGGCCAGGTATCTGACCTTGGCTGGTTACCAATAAAAACAACCAAATGGGGCACGATTGAGGTTGACCCACAGACTTTAGCTACCAATCAGAAAGGGGTATTTGCTGGTGGGGATGTGGCCTCTGGCCCTGCGTTTATAGTAAATGCTATTGCTGCTGGGCATTGTGCGGCTGAATCCATTGACAGGTATCTACGTGGAATAGACCTCAAACAAGGTAGGGAGAAAAATCTGCTTGATGTAGTAAAAGAAGTGCAACTTGAAAATATAAAAAAGATGCCTCGCCATAGAATGAGTCAGCTGGAAATAGAGAAAAGGGCTGGTAACTTTGATGAGGTTGAGTTGGGCTTCACTTGCGAGGAGGCAAAGGCAGAGGCACAGAGATGCCTTTCCTGTGGAATATGCTCGGAGTGCTATGAGTGCGAACGGGTATGTCAGGCAAAGGCAGTGGAGCATGACCAGACAGAATGTATTCAAGAGATAAATGTTGGTAGTGTTGTTCTTGCTCCAGGGTTTGAGCCTGTTTCAGCAAAGGTGCGGGAAGAATATGGGTATGGATATTATCCGAATGTTATCACTAGCCTTGAGTTTGAACGATACCTCTCTGCTTCAGGACCTACAACCGGGCATGTAGTCAGACCATCAGACCATAAGGAGCCAAAAAAGGTTGCCTGGATTCAGTGTGTTGGCTCTCGGGACGAGGAACAGAAATACTGCTCTTCAGTCTGCTGTATGTATGCTACCAAAGAGGCAATCATTGCTAAAGACCATGCACCTGGACTTGAGCCGACTATATTCTTTATGGATGTGCGGGCCTTTGGCAAGGGGTTTGATCTATATTATGAGCGGGCCCAAAAGGAGTATGGAGTCCGATATATTCGATGTATGGCCTCTACAGTCAAGGAAGACCCAAATACAAACAATCTGACAATTCGATATGTAGCCTCAAATAATGAGTTGATAGAAGAAGAGTTTGAGATGGTTATTCTGTCTGTGGGATTAAAGCCATCTGCAAAGACACAAGAGTTAGCCCAAAGGCTTGGCATTGCGCTTAATCAACATGGTTTCTATGATACCTCTACCTTCAGTCCGATTGCAACCTCAAAAGAAGGCGTTTATATCGCAGGTGCTGCTTCAGAGCCAAAGGATATTCCGGAGACAGTGATGCAGGCTTCAGGTGCTGCTGCATGTGTTGGTGAGCTCCTTTCCGATGCTCGCGGTAGTATGATGGCTAAAAAGGAGTATCCGCCTGAAATAGATGTGGCTGGCCAGCCTCCAAGGATAGGAATCTTTATCTGTAGATGCGGGATAAATATTGCTGGAGTAGTTGATGTACCTCGTGTAGTTGAGTATGCTAAAGGCCTGGCCAATGTAGCCTGTGTAGAAGAAAAGATATATACCTGCTCCCAGGACTCTCAAGCCCTGATCAAAGATAAGATTAGGGAGCATAACCTTAATAGGGTGATAGTTGCTTCCTGTACCCCAAGGACACATGAGAGACTATTCCAGGATACTATCCGTGATGCGGGTCTAAATAAATATCTATTTGAAATGGCAAATATCCGTGACCAGTGTTCATGGGTGCATGGCTCAAACCATGCGGCAGCAACTGAAAAGGCAAAAGAATTGGTGGCTATGGCTTGCAGTAGGGCAGCTTTGCTTGAGCCGCTTTACCATCTATCAATGGATGTTATTAGAAGGGCATTGGTTATTGGTGGTGGAGCATCAGGTATGGTTTCGGCTTTGTCTTTAGCAGAGCAGGGATTTGAGGTAGAATTGGTAGAACGTGAGGCTGAGCTTGGAGGCAATTTGAGGCATGTATATTCCACACTGAAAGGTGATGACCCACAGGAGTACTTGAAGTCGCTGATAGAGCAGGTGCAAGCCCATAAGCTAATAAAGGTGCATCTTGAAAGCAAGGTAAAAGAGGCATCTGGCCATGTAGGCCATTTTAAATCGAAAATAGAAGATAGAAGATCGAAAATAGAGATTGAGCATGGGGTGGTGATTGTGGCTACAGGCGGCGTGGAGTCTAAACCTACAGAATACCTCTATGGCGAAGATGAACGGGTAACTACCCAGCAAGAATTAGAAGAACAGATCGAAAATAGAAGATCAAATATTGAAGATCTAAAATCCATCGTCATGATTCAATGTGTCGGATCGCGCAATGAAGAACGACCCTATTGTAGCCGTATCTGTTGTAGCCAGGCAATCAAGAACGCACTTAAACTAAAGGAGAGGAGCCCTGAAACAAGGGTGTATATTTTATATCGGGATATTCGTAGCTATGGCTTCCGTGAGGATTACTATCGTCAAGCACTGGGGGCCGGGGTGGTGTTTATCCGGTATGATGTAGATGGGAGACCAGAGGTCAGAGTACAGAATTCCAGTTCAATCCAAAATCCATTGGAAGTAGAGGTATTTGACCCAATACTTGGGAATAATTTGGTGTTGTCTGCGGATATGGTGGTGCTTGCATCAGCTATTGTTTCGCATCCGGAGAATGAGAATCTGGCTCCGCTTCTTAAGGTAACCTTGAATGCAGAGCGGTTCTTCCTTGAGGCACACATGAAACTTCGACCCGTTGACTTTGCTACAGAAGGTATGTTTTTGTGCGGCCTGGCCCATTCACCGAAGCTAATTGAAGAGTCCATTGCCCAGGCTCAAGCAGCAGCAGGTCGTGCCGCTACCATATTGGCAAAAGACCATTTGGAGGTTGGAGGGGTAGTATCTGTAATTGATGGAGACAAATGTGTCGCTTGTCTGACCTGTATCCGAATGTGTCCTTATGATGTCCCGGCTATTAACGAAAAAGGTGTAGCAGAAATTGAAGCAGCCAAATGTCAAGGCTGTGGTATCTGCGCATCAGAATGCCCAGCAAAGGCTATTCAACTGATGCACTATAAAGATGAGCAGGTGATGGCTAAAACAGGAACGTTATTTGAGCATTTTTTTAAAGAATAAATCTTTGTAGTTATGGCTATACCAAATAAAGATAGATTTCCAAAAAATCAGAATTACGATTTTATCCCTTATGTTGTTCTAATCTGTCAAGGCGGGTTTTTATTCCTTCAATATCCTGAAAAAGACGGTCAAATCTGGCAGAAAACCTGTCTTCTATCTCGTTCTGCCACTTGGTTACTTTATATTCCAGCCAATTGGTTATGTCTTCTTGCTCCTGCTTGAACCTATCCTCCCTCTGCTTAAATATACTTAAAAGAATACTCTCCTGATCCTTATCTTTTTCTGCCAAAAGGTCAAGTTTTCTAATCATTTCGCCTCTCAGTTCCTCTCTCTCTTTAGCCATTGCCTCAATCTTTTTTAAGTCTTCTCCACGAACGAACTTAAACCTCTTTTCTGCTCGTATCTTCAGAATCCAGAGAATAATAACAATTGTTATTGCAATAATTGAGACAAACATAGATATAAACTGGAGCTTCCCAATTATTTCACTGCCACCATTTTGAAACACTTCGTTCATTATTATATTATATAAGATTAAATTAAAATTTGTCAACTCTATGACAGCACTTGTTGTTACTATTTCAAAATGATATATCTAAATTATACCGAGAAGAAATCTTACTTTGCGAAAATTTAAGCTTAAATTTTTGCTAGACTTGATTTCTTCTTGGTATAAATAGGAGATATTCATTTGGGTATTACACAGTCTTTTGACAGAATAAGTAAGTCTTTTTTTCTCATAGCCCATCCTACTTTACCCAGATCAACCCTCCATCTCCCAGGTTTTGTAAGCAGGGATAGAATCTCCTCTACCTGCGAAAAATTAACACCCTCCTCTTTTACAATATGGGCGATTAGAGCTGGATGATAGGAAAGGAGCTTTTGGATAGAGAAGGCTTTATCTGCTACTCTACATTCAAAACCACACTTTTTTGCAGTTTTCCCAAAATAATCCTTTTCCCTCTCGGTAATTCTTCCAATCTTTGTAAGAGCTCCGACAATATTCGGGTTTAATTTATAAAGCTCTGGCATTATCTTGAGTCGTATCTTGTTTCTGGAATAAATGGGCAGGCTATTGGAAGGGTCAAGGCAGAAATGGATATTCTTCTTGGTGAGATAGCTCCGTATCTCTTCTGCTTCAATCTCAATCAGAGGTCTTACGATGATTATCCCATCCATGACACTTTTTGTAGGAATAGGAAGGGGTCTCTCACCCCTTGTGATATGAAAAAGCACAGTCTCTGCAGAGTCAGTAAGATTATGACCGAGGGCTATCTTATTTGCTGAAAGCTCCACAGCCCTCTTCAGAAAGAATCCATATCTTGCCTTTCTTGCTTCTTTTTGAGTATTAGATGTCGCAGGTTTCTTCCATTCCTCAATAAAACATCTGATACCAAGGTCTTCTGAAAATCCCTTAACATAGAGAGCCTCCTTGTCTGATTCTTTCCGTATCTTGTGGTTAAAGTGGCAAACAGAAAGGTCTATTCCAAGATACCTCCGAACAGAATGCAAAACAAGGAGAAGTGCTATAGAGTCAGGCCCACCTGAGACACCAACTACAACCCTATCCCCTTCTTCAAACATATTTAAGGAGTGTATCGTCTTTAAGTATTTTGGGATGAGCATACCACTCATTTTATATCCATAAACAACAGGTTTGCAAATATTTTATTCTATACCGAGAAGAAATCAAGTCTAGCAAAAATTTTGTTCTTAAATGAGTATATTTTAACCGTTTGACGCTTCACATTCATATTTACATAAAAATAAAGGCTGTCCGTATTGAACCGCCTGTCCTTCTTCTACTAATACCTCAAGAATCTCGCCATCTCTATCTGAAACAAGATCAAAGGATTCTCCTATTACCGTTATCAAACCTACTACCTGATTGCTCTTTATCCTTTCCTTTGGCCTTGCCTTTGGGTAAAAGATGCCAACTGTCTGTGCCTTAATCTCCCATACATCTTCTTTCTTTTTGGTGAGAGAGATAGGGGGAGAGAGCTTGTTTCTTTTTAGACAGTATTCGAAGTCTGCATCTTTTATCTCTAACTCCAAGATGCCCTTTTTTGCCATAAGAAGGGCAAGTTTTTCTATATGTTCTACACTCACCTTACCCTCTCCAGATACGCACCAGTCCTTGTATCTATCCTCACTAACTCATCCTGCTCAATAAAGAGTGGCACTTGAATTTGAAGCCCTGTCTCTGTAATAGCAGGCTTTGTTCCACCCTGGGCAGTGTCCCCTCGAAATCCTGGCTCTGTTTCAACTATTCTTTGCGTAACAACAGTAGGTAGCTTCAAGTCAATAATCTTTTCGTTATAGGAAAGTAAGGAGACGTTCATATTTTCTATGAGGTATTTTGCCCGTTCACCGATTATATCCTTATTCAGGTTTATCTGCTCATAAGTCTCATTATCCATAAACCAGAATGCATCGCCGCTAGCATAGAGATACTGGTATTGCTTCTCATATATCTGGACATGGGTAAATTTCTCTTCCGGTCTGAAGGTATACTCAGCAATAGCACCTGTCTTCATTTGTTTCATCTTTACCTTGGCAAAAGCACCACCCTTTCCAGGTTTAATATGAGCAAAGTCAATCACTGTGCAGATTGCCCCATTATATTCTATGTTTGTGCCAGCTCTTAAGTCGTTCGCAGAAATCATAGGAAGATTATAGAAAGAACAAACTACTTTTGACAAGAAGATTTTTAGGTCGTATAATAGGTCCTATAAGTCTTATATGTCCTGTATTAAAAAATGAGAAAGAGAACAAAAGGAAGAGAGACAGCCTTACAACTTCTCTATTGGCAGGGCCTAACTTGTGAGGAACCAGAGCAGGTGGCAGAGAGCTACTTTTCTGAATATCCAGAAGATGAAGAGGTAACAAAATTTGCTCTATCTCTTTTCTATGGGGTGATAAAGGAGCAGGTAAAACTTGATAAAGTGATAATGGATCATTTAGAACACTGGGAGCTTGAGCGAGTTGCCATTCTTGACCGCCATATTTTAAGGCTTTCACTACTTGAACTTCTCTTTCTTGCCGAAACCCCTCCTGTGGTAGTGATTGATGAAGCGATAGAGCTAACAAAGAGATTCAGCACTCAAGATTCCTTCCGCTTTGTGAATGGAATATTGGATAAGGTGATAAAGGAGAGGGAGCAGGGATCAGGAGGCAAGAGAGAAAAGAGAAGGCACAAAGCAGCTTGAGGATGGTGTAAAATAGGGCTGTCATACAGAGGGGATTAGAAGAAGTGTACGCTGTTGACCTGATAAGGGATGGCGACACGGCTGCAATCAAGGCGATTGTCAATGAATATGAACTGAACTTTTGCAAATTTGCCAAAGTTCAGTCCTGATTTATCCACTTTCATATAACCTCTTATAGACCCCATTCTTCTGCAAGAGATCATAGTGCGTTCCAATCTCAGCAATCTCTCCTTTATCTATGACAACAATCTTATCGCAGGAGAGGATGGATGATAACCTGTGAGCAATGATGATTGTCGTTTGATTCCGCATAACTGTGGTGATAGATTCTCTTATCAGCTTTTCTGACTCCTGGTCAACATGGGATGTTGCTTCGTCCAGTATGAGTATCTTTGGACTGATGATAATGGCACGGGCTATGGCTATCCTCTGCTTTTGTCCACCAGAAAGTTTTGCTCCGTGCTCACCAACCTCTGTCTGGTATCCATCGGAAAGCTCTGAGACAAACCCATCGGCGAAAGCTGCAACCGCTGCCTTTTTTATCTCTCTTTCCGAATACCATGAAGCACCATAGGCAATATTCTCGGCAACAGTCCCTGAGAATAGAGCTACCTCCTGGGGAACAACACCAATAGATTGACGCAAACTCAAGAGACTGCATCCTTTTGTATCCTGACCATCAATCAGGATCCTTCCTGTATCTGGCTGATAGAACCCTAAGATAAGGTTGATAAGGGTGCTCTTTCCTGCACCTGATGGTCCAACAATGGCTACTGTCTCTCCACTTGCAATCTCTAAGTTTATATTAGAAAGGACAGGCTTTTTTCTGTATGAGAAAGAGAGTTCTTCTATCTGGATCTCTCCCTTTTTAATCTTGATTGACTTGCCCTTTTTCACCTTCTCTTCTTGGACATCCAATATCTCAAAGATGTGATTTCCGCAAGATACAACTTGTTGAATCAAAAGATTTGCATTTG
>JAGUXG010000042.1 GCA_020061965.1 bacterium | reverse complement strand
GGAGCTGAAAGACCTGAAGGAAACAGAAGAAATATCTAAATTGAAAGAAGAAAAGGGAATTATTCCAAAGATGGATATTATGCAGATAGAGCTTCAAGTTTCCTCTGTGGTTAATGAGATTGAAAAAATAAAGAAGGAAAGAAGGGCTAAATTAGCAAGGTTTAGCAAGCTAATTGGAACTGATACTTTTAAGATAGAAGCAAAGGAAAGCTTAAGCGATGAAATTGAGAAGATTAATTTAGAGGATTTGAGCGGACTTCTTAAGATAAAAAGAAAGGAGATTGAGATTGAACAGCTAAAAAGGTCTCTTTCCCAGGCAAAATCAAAAAATCTTCCTTTATTCATTCCTTCATACTCTGTGCTTTCCGAGAAAAAGAATAGGGAAGAAAGGCTTGGGCTCTCTCTTTCTTTTGCTCTATACGACAAAGGGATAAAGAAAGAGGAGATAAGATTAGCTGAGACAAATCTATCTCAAGCAGAGATTGAGTTAAAGAACTTAACTAGTTCCATCAAGATAGATATTGCGGAAAACTTGGATAATATAGATAATAGGAAGATGAGGCTTAAAACAGCCAAGGATGATATATCATTATCAGAAAAGCTCTATGAGATAGCTAAGATAAAGTATCAAAGGGGCCTTATCTCTGCCAAAGACCTCTTGGAGTATCAGAGGGATTTGTTCACAAAGCAAGCTAACCTCTTCTCTGAAAATATAGAATTATACCTTGATTATATCAGGCTACTCAAGATAAGAGAAAATCTTTATAAGGCTTATAAGGAAAATATGTTTTAAATGAAAAAATTCCTTAAACTGATTCCTTATCTATTCTTTATCCTCATTGGCTGGATACTATCCAATACATATCACACCTTCCAGAAAGAGAAGGTAATCCCTGAGGTGGGGACAATTAAGGTAAGAAAAGGCAGGATACAAGAGAATATCGGCTTGACTACAAAGGTCTATGAGAAGGAGGTAAGAAATATTCTCTCCTCTATTGAGAAGGGGATATGCGAAGCAATATATATCAAAGTAGGGGATTATGTCCAAAAAGGACAAAGGCTGATGGAACTTAGAAAGGAGGAATTGGTCAATAACCTAAAGAAGGAAGAGTTTAACTTAGAGCAGGCAAAGGAAAAGGAGGCTAAGTTAGCAGATATTCCTGCTCACCCTGAGGTATTGGAGAAGGATGAGCAGATACAGAGAAGCGAATGGAATCTATCCCAGCAAGAAAAATCCTTAGAGGATGCAAAGGAGTTATATAATAAACGAGCGTACGCCTATAGGGATGTGGAGAAGCAGGATATGGAGGTAAAGGAGGCAAGAATAAATTTAGAAAGGCTTAAGCGAGAGAAAGAGCAATTGATTAAGAGACTATACGACCAGAAAAAGGAGCTTGAGATAGAGATTTCAAGCCTTTGTAATAGAATCTCTGATCTATCTTCTCAGATTAAAGATTGTGTAGTCTTCTCCCCTATATCTGGAATAGTGAGAAAGGTAGGTGTAGAAAAGAATAATAAGGTAGAGTATGGCACACTCCTTTTAAGCATAGGGGATCAATCTGAGTTGATAGCAAGAGGCAGTCTAAAGGAGAGCAACTTCTTCGCAGTAAAAGAAGGACAAAGGACAAAGCTTCTCTCAGAACCTTTAGGTAAGACATTCTCTGGTAGGGTGTTAAGGGTGATTCCAGCAACATCTTCCAAAGAGGAGAAGGAAGCAGGTTGGGAGGTTATATCTTCCATTGATAACCCAGAGAACCTGCGTATAGGTATGGAGCTATCTACTCAGGTTATCATAAAAGAGAGGGAGGAAGAGACAATTGTTATCCCACCTGAGGCGCTCTATGAAGAGGGCTCGGTCTTAATAATCAAAGATGGAAGGCTCAAGAAAAAGCAGGTAACCCTCGGAGAACAGACAACAGACCAAATAGAGGTGATAAGTGGACTAAAGTTAGGGGATAGGGTTGTTGTTCAGTATCCAGAACAGATAGAAGAAGGGATGAGGGTGAGAGTGAAAAGTGAAAAGTGAAAAGGCACAAAGAGAAATTTTAGTTTTTAAGGAGGTGATAAAATGATTGAAATGACCAATATTACTAAGGTTTATCAGATGGGGGAGAAGAAGGTAGAGGCACTTAGAGGGGTTAATCTCTCTATCAAAGAGGCCGAGTTTGTCTCTATTATGGGTCCATCAGGCTCTGGAAAGAGCACATTTCTGGCTATTATGGGATGCTTAGATATTCCTACAGATGGGGAGTATCTTTTTGATAAAAGAAAAGTCTCTTTGCTCTCTGATGATGAGCTTTCACACCTAAGGAATGAAAAGATAGGCTTTGTCTTTCAGGCGTTTCATCTCCTGCCAAGGATGTCTTCCTTAGAAAATGTAGAGCTTCCTTTGGTCTATAAAGGTATCCATAAAGATGAAAGAAGAGAAAGGGCTAAAGATTGTCTTACTAAGGTAGGATTAGGTGATAGAATAGACCATTCACCTTCAGAGCTATCAGGTGGTGAACAACAGAGAACAGCCATTGCCAGGGCATTAGTCAATTCACCAAGGCTTATCTTAGCAGATGAGCCTACAGGAAACTTAGACTCAAAATCTGCTGAGGAGATTATGGAGATACTCTCTAATCTTAACCAGGAAGAGAGAATAACAGTGGTTGTTGTTACACATAACCCATTGGTAGCAGAAAAGACAAAGAAAGTATACCATTTAAGAGACGGAAGGTTTGATGAGGGCTTCTGATTACATCTATTTGGCTAAGAAGGACCTGCGGAGTTTCAAGTTAAGAAGCAGCCTTATAATTACAGTTTTAGCAATAGGAATCTTTAGTTCTACCCTAAACCTTTACCATACCTCAAAGAGGCAGGATGAGCTTATCTCTTCATTCTCTGCATTAGGCAGCCAAATAATATCCATCTGGATTCAGGATGAGGGTATCTCTCTATCTCGACTCTCTTTTCTATCCTCCTATTTTCCAACCATATCTTATGAGGCCTCTTGTCAGAAGGATATTAAATATCTCAGAAGGTTGAAAAATGGGGTATCTATAATCGGTGTTACACCTTCCTACAAAAATGTCCACTCCCTTTCCATAAAAAAAGGAAGGTTTATTTTGCCTTGTGATCTTAAGGAAAAGAGGATGGTCTGCCTTGTAAGTTCTGGTCTCTGTGAGGAATTTCCAATAAGGGTTGGCGAGAAGATAAAGATTCTTGAGAATAAGGTCAGGGTAATTGGTATTTTCAAGGAAGAAGAACAAGGACAGGAAAGAATAGTTATTCCTTTATCTACATATCAAGATATCTTTTTAGAGGAAGCAAAAAAATATTTACAGGTTGTTATTTTAACAAAAGGAAACCCTGAGTTTTTGCAAAAAGAGATAAAGAGAATGTTAGAAAGGAGGTTTCCAGAAAAAAAGGATAGATTTGATATCTTCTTTCAAGAGGGCTTGCTTGGTCTTATAAAGGAACAAAGATTCACCAGTATGTTGCTCATTCTGGGCATAGGATTAGCAACATTACTCTTGGCAGGTGGAGGAATAGTGAGCCTGATTATGCTTTCTATTAAACAGAGATATAAGGAGATAGGGATTATGCGGGCTATTGGGGCAAAGAAGAGCGATATATTCTACCTATTCTTGATAGAGGGTGCTTTGCTCTCCGTAGTTGGAGTTATCTTGGCTGGAGGACTTTCCCTCCTGTGGCTTGGTCTTACCCCTGGTTTCAGGCTTGATATATTCTTGCAATCCTTCCTTTGGGTAAGCTCCATCTGCCTTCCCCTTTCCCTATGTGGCTATTACCCCTCCTTGCAAGCTAGCCGTGTCTCACCTATTACGGCAATAAGAGTTGCTTGACAAATCCTTTGGGAAAAGAGTAAATTAAGGATCTAAAAAGACAAGCCAGCTCAAAGGTAACTATATAAGTAATTGTTGTTCTATATCTAAATGGAAAAAGCTGTGGTGATAAGAAATAAGTGCGGGGTTCATACCAGACCAGCTGCTCTTATTGCTAATATAGCCTCTAAATTTGTCTTGGATGTATGGATTAAGAAGGAGGGAGTAGAAGGCTGGCTGAATGCAAAGAGCGTCCTGGGAATACTCTCTCTTGAAGGATGTCTTGGCGATAAGATAATCATCTCATCAGAGGAAGAAGAGGCAATAGTTGTTATAATAAATCTTTTTAAGGATAAGTTTGGAGAAGAATGAAAAGACTAAAGGGTATTGGAGTATCTTCTGGTATTGTTATTGGAAAGGCTCATCTCTTCAAAAAAGATGGCTTGGTTGCGGTAAGGAGAAGCATAAAAAAGGATGAGGTAGGCCTTGAGATTTCGCTTCTTAATCAAGCCAAAGAAAAGACAAGGGATGATATATATAAGATACGGGGTAGAATATTAGAGGAGTTCGGAAAGGGTTTTGCTGATATATTCACTGTTCACCTAGCCTTATTGGACGACCCATTATTGCTTCCAAAGGTAAAAAAGAGGATAGAAGAAGATAGGGTGAATGCTTCCTTTGCCTTCAGTGAGGCGGTAAAGGATGCTATTTCTAATCTTATCTTTTCAAATAATAAACAAGCAGTCAGAATGATAGACATTCTCCATGATATATCGGAGAAGATGCTCCACTGCCTGGAAGAACAGGAGAGCTTCACTCTTTCTGAGATAAAAGAGAAGGTAGTTCTGGTAGTCAAAAACCTTACACCATCTGAGACTGTCCAACTTTCTAAAGAGAAAGTAGCAGGCATTGTCTGTAGTCTGGGCGGACAAACATCCCATGCTGCTATCCTGGCACAGGCACTGCGGATTCCAGCGGTCTTAGGTGTTCATGATGCAGAAGATACTATTTCCTCAGGTGATACCATTATTTTAGATGGAATCTCTGGTACGGTAATTATCAATCCTACGCCCAAAGATAGGCAATTCTTTGAAGAAAAGATAAAAAGGGTAGAGAAAGATACAAAGAAAAGGGCATCGCTTCTCCATTTACCTTCTGAAACAACTGATGGACACAAGATAAAGCTCTGCGCCAACATTGAGCTTCCAGAAGAGGCAAGATTGGTCAAGGAAGAGATGGTAGAAGGAATTGGATTGTTCAGAACAGAGTTTATGTTCATAAAAAGGGATGGTATGCCTGAAGAGGATGAACAGGAAGAGGTGTATTCAATGGTAGCCAGAAAGAGCCATCCGCATCCTGTTACAATAAGGACGCTTGATCTTGGTGGAGATAAGTTGAAGTTTGTTTTAGGCCAAGAAGAGGAGAACCCTTTTCTTGGCTTACGAGCCATCAGATTTTGTCTAAAATATAAGAATATCTTCAAGACTCAACTGCGGGCAATCCTGCGTGCAAGTAGCAAGGGCAGGATACGGGTGATGTTTCCTATGGTCTCCTCGCAGGAAGAACTTACTAACGGCCTTGTCCTCCTCTCAGAAGCAAAAGAGGAGTTAAAGAGAGAAGGTATCCCTTTTGATGAAGAGATGGAGGTAGGCATAATGATTGAGACACCATCTGCGGCATTCACAACTGATCTATTAGCTCCTTTGGTTGATTTCTTCAGTATTGGTACAAATGACCTTATTCAATATACAATGGCTATTGACAGGGTCAATCCTGAGCTTGCATATCTCTATCAGCCACTCCACCCAGCCATATTGAGGCTTATCAAGGTGATAGTAGATGTTGCTCATAAAAATGAGATATGGGTTGGAATGTGTGGAGAGATGGCTTCTGATCCTCTTTATGCCACCCTTCTTCTTGGCTTTGGTCTTGATGAATTCAGCCTCACCTGGGGTGCTATCCATAAGATAAAGGAAGTGATAAGAACAGTCTCTTATAAAGAGGCAAAAAGATTAGCAGAAAGAGCCCTTCTCTTAGATTCAGCCCAAAAGGTAGAGGCTTTGCTTAAAAAGAATTTTCCAACAGAGCTTCGGGAGATGATAAAGAAATGAAAGATAAAAAATTCCTATTTTTCTCTACCCTTGATGCAAGATTATCTTTTTGCTCTAAATTAAACCTTTCATCTTAAATTTTTCTCCATTTTTTATGCGAAAAAT
>JAGUXG010000123.1 GCA_020061965.1 bacterium | reverse complement strand
GATGATAAGAAGGTCTGCCTTTCTTTACAGGATTGTATCCTATTTTTGCAAACTCTTGTTTGCCATAAAGGACAAGAACTGTAGAATCCAGATCAAAGATAACTCTTATTGGTAATGTGGGTTTTTGAATCATAATCAAAAGTATTTTGTCATGAAGCCTTCTTAATTTGTTGAGTGCTAATGGGGACATCCTCAACAAGAAACGCCTTAATGTCGTAGGATTAGGATATGCAGGCAGCCCTGTGAGATATTGAAACACTCCATTGTGTTTAAGCAGATGGAAGGTTTCTATTCGTCCAAGCCCCAGCATTATAGGGTAAAGAAGGGCTAATATTCCCTCTGCAACACTGTAGCGATTGTTCCTTTGTGGGAACCGAATATAGTGAGATAAAAAATAGCGAAGATTGAGTTTCTGGAAAAACTTTTGTAAAAGATGCAGACCACCAAAGTGCGTTAAGTTGCTCCCTGTAAATACTATTTGTAAGCTTTTTGGGCCTCTTTTCATATGTTCCATTAACCTAACTAAAAGGTAGGTTATCGGGATTACTATAAAATAAGGAACATTATACCAGAAAACTGCATATTTGGTAGTACTTCTTAAATGTTGTGTTATCATATATCACATAATGACGCAGGATTCAGGTTAAATTATACAAGATTGACCGTGAATTTTGCCTAACGTTATACGGATAAAAGAAGTTGCCGAAGGCAATTTAGGGAAATCTTTGATTTCTCTTTTATCCGCCCCGCCTGTCGAAAAACCCCATTTTTATTTGTCATAATTATATCAGACCCACCTAAAATTCAAAAGAAAGTTTACATATTGACAACGATTTTTTGTTAGAGTATACTCTTAATACAAATAAATAATAGGAATATGAAGCACTCGTTAGAATCAATTAAAGAGGAGAGGAGACAGCTAATTAAGACTCTAACCCCATTGTTAAAGAAGGCTTTAAGGGCTACACTCTCTGAGTATTATCTAACCTGTGGTAAAAAGAATTGTAAGTGTAGGAAAGGTAAAAAGCATGGCCCTTATCTTTATCTGTCTTCAAGCGGAGATGCAAAAGTAAAGATGCACAAGGTCCCAAAGGGATTAGAGGATAAGGTCAGGGAAGGGGTTACGGCTTACAATGATGTCTGGAAGAAGCTTTGCAAACTATGTGAAATTAATAGAGAGTTGTTATGGAATAAGAAACTCTCAGGGAGGTATTATGGGCGTAAGATACAGGGAATATAATCCTGAGCAGAGGTATTTTACTATCATCGACCCTGAAGAGATCAAGGGTCATAATCCATTGCTTCAGGCAGTCCATACCTTTATTGAGGAGCATGTTTCCATAAAGCCATTTTCTGAAAAGGTTGACAATGAAGAAGGTGGTGCTCCAGCAGTTCATCCTAAGATGATGCTCAAGATTATCTTTTACTCTTATGCCAATGGGATTTACTCCTCAAGGGAGATGGAGGACCGAATCAGATGGGACCCCAACTATATCTATCTCTGTGGCAACCAGAAGGTTGATCATAGCACTATCTGTAACTTTATCTTGCAATATGAGAAAGAGATTAAGGCTATTTTCTCCAGGCTCATCTACGTAATGGCAAAGATGGGATATGTAACAATGGATTTTATAGCAGTTGATGGCACAAAGATAAGGGCCAATGCTTCCAAGGAGTTTACTGGCGATATAGAGGACTTCAGAGATAAATGCAAGAGGATCGAAAAGAAGATTGAAGGGATTTTGAATCATACAAAAGATGAAGGGTTAAATAAGGAATATAGAGTTCGTAAACTTAATAAATTAGATTCATTGAAGCGGGCTAAAGAAAAGATAGAGAGATTTTTAAAAGGAGTAGAACAGAGTGAAAAATACGAGGCGGAAGATACAAAGATAAACCTAACAGATACAGATGCACGGATAGTCAAGGATAGAGATACAAAATATATGGGATACAATTGTCAGGCTGGAGTAGATAAAAAAGGGCACGTAATAGTTGGAGCTGAAGTTTTCAACGACGCTTCAGAGCGAGAGCTATTGCAGCCAATGGTGAAGAATCTGAGGGAACGGACAGGAGATGACCTGGAGTCTATAGAGGTAGGTTTTGATGCTGGTTATTTCAGCTCAGAGAATCTCCAATACTGTCATGACGAGGAATTAGAGGTTTACTTACCGGAGGGTAGAGGTGAGGCGGGGACCAAACAGAGGGACAGTGAGACGATAGGGTCAAGGGACTGCGAAATAGAGATTGATGGAGAAATCAAACGATTGACATGTCCGGGCGGACAGGTCATGGAAGCCACTGAAGCTAAAGAAGACCGTGGACATTATTTCTATAGATTCTATCCCGAAAAGGAAAAATGTCAGAGCTGCTCACTGAAAGATAAGTGCTACAAGAACATAAACAGGCAAAAGCGTTTTTCAGTGAAGAAGGAATATTTTGATACCTTACCCTTACGTAAGCAGATGGCAGAGAAATTATCCAGTGAAAAAGGTAAACAAAGGATGGCAGATCGTTCCTGCACGATAGAACATGTCTTTGGTGAGATAAAGGAGATATTCAAGTTCAGGAGGTTTTTGCACAGGGGTCTTCGAAAGGTAAGATTGATATGGAGTATTATCTGCACTGCATATAATTTCAGAAAACTGGCTAGATTAGCCTATGGATGTTAAGGAAAGACAATGGAGAAAACAAACGATAGTTGATCGAGGTAGATTTCAGGGGTAGTATTCTCTCAAATAGTTTGGGATTTGCTTTTTGAGATGGTGAAAGCCTGCTTCTGACAAGCTCGAGGCTTGAAAAATGATCTCAGAAAAGCAGAAAGGGAATTTAAAAAGAATTTTTCGACAGACTCGGATGTTATGTGAAGTTGCGGCCTCGTCAGCAAATAAAGTAATATAAGTTAGAATTTCATTAAG
>JAGUXG010000038.1 GCA_020061965.1 bacterium | reverse complement strand
GGACTCTGAAGAAATTTTCTGGGGAGCCGATAACTGTTATCTGTTTTATCCTATCCTTTATCTTCAGGGGTGTCATAATAAAGTGTATCGGCGAAAGGTCAGCTATCTGTGGGATTGCCTCCTTTATTGCCAAAACCTGATCCTTGGTTAAATAGTCCCACTTATCCATCCTTGTCTCCATCTGAGCATTAAAAGCCATGATCAAATTTGTTCCTCCACTCAAAAACTCCTTAAAGATAAGCTCCTTGCCACCTTTTGATATGGCAAGGATAGTGACTATGGCAAAGACACCAACAATCATTCCCAAGATAGTCAGGCTTGACCTAAGTTTATGCTGGATTAAACTACTGAAGGAAGAGACAATACAATCTAAGAGGTTCATATTTTTCTGATAGTAGAATTTACTTTTCGCTCACTATTCTTCCATCCCTCATCCTGATAACCCGCTCGGCATAGCCGGCAATATCTGCTTCATGGGTAACAAGAATTATGGTTCTACCCTTCTTGTTTAAGTCAACCAATATCCCCATTATCTCATGGCTTGTCTGGGTGTCAAGGTTTCCTGTTGGCTCATCTGCTAAGATTATAGAAGGATCATTGACTAATGCTCTGGCAATGGCAACCCTCTGCCGTTCTCCACCAGACATCTCAGGTGGTTTATTTCTCAATTTAGAGGAAAGACCCACCATTTCAAGTGCCATATAGGCTACTTGTTTCCTGCTCTTCCTTTTGAAATCACCAGAATATAATAATGGCAGCATCACATTATCTAATGTGCTCTGCCTTTGTAGCAGATTGAATGACTGGAAGACAAAACCGAACTCCTTGTTTCTTATTCTGGCAAGCTCTTTATCCCTTAATCTACCAATATCCTCTCCATCCAACAGATACAAGCCAGATGTAGGCTTATCAAGACAGCCGATGATATTCATTAGGGTTGACTTACCACTGCCAGATGCACCTATTATCGCCAGAAACTCACCCCTTCTAATAGATAGGGAAAGATTGTTCAAGGCAGTAAAGCCTTCTTTCCCCATTGGATAGACCTTGGTTAAACTCTTAATCTCAATCAACATCCACTTTTTTGACCTTAACCTCAGCACCATCTCTTAAGGAGAATGGAGGGTTCAAAATAACCTCATCGCCAACATTTACCCCTCGGATAACCTCTGCCTCAATTGGATTCCGCAGACCCAAAGTGACCGAACGTATTATCGCCTTATTATCCTTGATAATAAAGACTGATGCTTTCTCATCAATAATTGTTATTGCTTCAGTTGGAAGCCTTATTACATCCTTCTTAAGTCCTGAGAGAATAAGCACATCTGCCAACATCTCACTTCTTAGATCGAGACGGACAGAAGATAGCTGAATAGTAACTTCAAAGATATTGAGCTTTTCAACAAGGGCTGGAGATGGAGCTATCTTGGTTATCTTTCCAGAAACCCTATCTTGAGGAAAGGCATCAGGCAGAACAAAAACAGGCATATCTACTGAAACCTTGCCTATCTCAGCCTCATCAAGATTGCATTTGGCTATGAATGAATCATTGGAGACAATCATGCACAGGGGCTGTCCCTGAAGAACATAGTAGCCTACCTTTGGCTCTCTTTTTGTGACAACACCTGATATTGGCGAGACAACCCTTGTCCATTCAATTTGCTGATTGATAGAAGCAATATTTGCCTCACAGCCTTTGATTAAAATAGTCACAGCCTGAACATCTTCCTGATGTTGCTCACACCTATTTTCTAACTGCTCCTTAGCCAGATCAAGCCTCAGTTTTGCCCTCTCATACTCTGCTTTTCTATTTTCAAACTCATCACAAGAGATAACACCAGCAGAAAATAGCTCCTTGCTTGCCAGAAACCTTCTCTCTGCCTCCTTGAATATTGTCTCTCCGTCTTCTACGCTGCTCTTCATCTCTTTTATTTCAAGCCCCCTCAGAAGAGATGAAAGCCTGTTTTGATAATTGACTAAGTTTGCTTCTTCGCCTGCTCGCCTTGCTAAAAGCTCTTTATCATTCAACAAGGCAATAACATCTCCTTCTTTTACCTCTGCTCCATCCTCCAAGATAAAGGTTACTACACCAGGAATCTTTGCCTTAAGCTCATACCTGTCTTTTGCCTCAATCCTTCCCCGAGCAGACACCTTCAAAGCAAGCTCTCCCCTTGTCACTTTACCTTTGGTTATCTCAACTACATCCTTACCCCTTCTTCCAAAGAGCAACCAGAGAGTCAATATAACAGCTATTAAAATAAGACCTGTAGCTAATCTTTTTTTCATACGATATCAGGCGTCAGGATAAAATAAGACCTATGACTAACCATTTTTTTTATACCAATCACATCATAATCTCTTCAATCCTTCCTGTCATCTTATAAAAGATTGTCTTCAAGATATGACAATCTATCAGGCTATTCACACAATCTAATGATGCCTTTGATAGAGAGGTTTCTACATCAAGCGTTTCAATCAGACTTGACACCCCTTCTTTATACCTTAGCCGCATAATCTCTAAGTTTTCTTTAGCCAACTCAAGGCTCTCTTTCG
>JAGUXG010000105.1 GCA_020061965.1 bacterium | reverse complement strand
ATTTTGACATTTGAACTTAAAGCGATTGGTCAAGAAAAACAGCAGATTTTGCTCAAGTTTTGCAAATTTGCCAAAGTTCAGTATTTACCCAAGTGAAGGAATCCATTGCAAAAAAGGATTCAAGGGGGACGGTCTTTCAAGGATTAATGATTTCGCTTTCACTTGACCCCTCGACTCCTTGAACCCTTTTAAGAACAAAATTTTTGTAGAGTAAGATTTCTTCTCGGTATACAAAAAGAGATTGAATAAAACAAGGGTTTTAGTTTAATATTGTAGTCTAATGAAGGTGAGTCATTTTAAGCTCTCTATGTTCCTTGAGTGTCCACTCAAGTATAAGTTTTATTATATAGATAATCTGAAAGAACAGTGTAAGCCCAAGCCCTATCATAGCATGGGAATTTCGGTCCACGATGCCTTAGAAAAATTTTTTAGTCAGCCCACAAGGTCTTTAGATGTCCTTCATAATCTTCTCAGAAAGCATTGGGTTCGGGAAGGTTTTGCAGGAAGGAATGAAGAGAGGGTATGGGGACTAAAAGCCTTAGCTATGCTCACAAACTTTTATCACTCTGTAGATGTTCATACTCAACCAGAGATGATGGAGGTAAGCTTTGAGGTAGAATTAGATGGATTTATTCTGAATGGGAGGATAGATAGGGTTGACAAGCTCTCTGATGGAAGTTATGAGCTTATTGACTATAAGACTGGCAACCCGATGACCTACGAAGAGGCAAACTCTGACTTGCAGATGAGCATTTATTGGCTTGGGCTATACCACCAGCATAATATTGCCCCAAAGAAACTTACCTTCTATTTTCTAAAGAATAATACAACCTTTACCACAGAGAAGAGTTTAGAGCAGATTGAGGAACAGAAAGTGTTTATCAAAAAGGCTGTAGTCCAGATGAAAGAGATAAAAGAGTTTAAGCCAAGACCGAACAGGTATTGTTATCTCTGTGATTTTGCCCTTCTCTGTCCTCTCTTTGCTAACCAGAAGGAGGAGAAAAAATATGAAGCTCGTTGGTTTTGCCCATAAGTTTGGTGATAATATTTCAACAGACGAGATAATCCCTGGAAGGTATTTTCATCTCAGGTCTAATCTTTCAGAGCTGGCAAAGCATCTGATGGAAGATGTGAAGACTAATCTTATAAACAGGATCCAGCCCGGTGATTTTATCGTAGCAGGAAGGAACTTTGGTTGCGGTTCCTCTCGTGAACATGCCCCGACCATTATAAAAATGGCTGGGATATCTGTTGTACTGGCAAAAAGTTTTGCCAGAATATTCTACAGAAACAGCATAAACCTGGGACTCTTACCTATTGAAGTAAATACAGATGAATTGCAAGAAGGGGATAACCTTGAAATAGACCTTCCGGATGGAAGAATCAAGAATAATAGTAATGGCAAGGAGATAAAATTTCTTCCACCTTCCCCTGAGATGCTGAAGATTCTCGAGGACGGAGGGCTTGTTGCTCATATCAAGAAGCATGGGGGAATAGAAATTTAATGTTATCCTTTGAAGAGGCTTTTTCTAAGATTATCACAACTGTTAAGAGGCTTCCTTTAGAAGAGGTTGCTTTAGTTGATGGTTTAGGCTGTCTCTTGGCTAGTGATATAAAAGCAGGGTTTGATATACCGCCTTTTGATAAGTCTGCGATGGATGGGTATGCTCTCCGATTTAAAGACCTTTCTTTTCAAAATGAACTTTTGTGCATAGGAGAGTTGCAGGCAGGAACCTCACAGAGATTTGTCGTCAATAAGGGTGAATGCGCTGCGATTATGACGGGCTCAGCTTTGCCTTCTGGTGCAGATACTGTGGTGATGAAGGAGGATACAGAAAAACAAGGAGAGAAGATACGGATACTGAAATCTCCAAGAATCAGAGAGAATGTATGCTTAAAGGGTGAAGATCTCCAGAAAGGGGATGTTGTTCTTCCTCGTGAAACTTTGCTTGGGCCACTTGAGATCTCCTTGGCAGCAGGTTCAGGATGTAGTCATATTAAGGTATATCGCAGGCCTAATGTGAGCATTCTTGCCACAGGCGATGAGATAACAGAACCAGGAGAAGATATTGGCTTTGGAAAGATATTCAATAGCAACTCCTGTCTTCTGATGTCTGGCCTCTCTAAGATGAAGATCCCTTATACATACCTGGGAATAGTTAGAGATGATGAGGATACGCTGCGAAGCAGGATAGAAGAAGGGTTAAGAAGCGATCTATGTATCTTATCTGGAGGCGTCTCTGTTGGAGATTATGACCTTGTGCCGAAGGTTCTTTCTATGTGTGGGGTAGAAAAGATATTCCATGGCATCTCTATAAAACCAGGAAAACCAGTGTTCTTTGGCAGGAAGAATGGAAGCGTTGTCTTTGGCCTACCAGGAAATCCAGTCTCTGTCTTTGTCAGTTTTTGTCTATTCATAAGACCAACCTTAGATAAGATGATGGGAAAGAAGCCAATCTTGAATATCAAGAGAGGTAGGCTGACTTGCGATTATAACCGAAAACCAGGCAGAAAACAGTTCTTTCCTAGTAAGGCTATCTTTGATGAAAGGTGGCTCATAACACCGATAAAAGATTATCACGGCCCAGGAGATTTGGCTTCCCTTAGAGAAGCAAATGGATTTATGATAGTAGAAGAGAAGATATCACATCTTCCAAAGGATGCTGAAGTAGAGTTTATATTATGGTGATGAAAGCACTAAAGATACTCATAATTGGGCTTTGGGCAGTGATATTTGGTTTATATCTGAAGAAGGAAGGGCTTATCCCATTCCTTTCATCTAAACCACTCACCTATTATGACCTTGTTGGAAAGGGACTGGAAAGGGATGAGTGTCTCGGAATATATTTTGAAGGCGAAAAGATTGGTTTTTCTAAAACATCAATAGGACCCTATTCTCTTCCGAAAGACAAGGTAGGATTTAAGATTTCAAATAGAACAGAGATGATTCTTGCCCTGCTTGGTACACCCTCTAAAGTGACGATTGATGGTGAGCTTTCTATAGATGAGGAATACAGGCTTCATTCATTTCTCTATACTATTTCATCCGCACCTTACAAACTCTCAGCAAAAGGAAAAAGGATAGGAAAGCAGGTGGAAATAACCCTATACTCTGGAGAGAAAGAGATAAGCAGACAGCTTTTGAAGGAAAAGGATTTTTTCTTTGGCTCTGAGCTTGTTCCCATATCTATCTTTCCAAGTTTCACCTCACAAAAGGAGTACACCATAGATGCTATAGACCCATTTGGGATTATGGGAGCAGAGAAGATAAAGGTGAAGGTCTGTGGCAAGACAACAATCAAATATGATGAAGAGCTTTATGAGGCAGTGAGATTAAAGATAATCTATCAGCAAATGGAGACAACAATCTATGCTAAACCTGATGGGACAATCTTGCGGGCTGAGCTTCCATTTGGGATAACAGCACAAAAAGAGGAGAAGAAGGATGCAAAACCCATCTCTTCAAATGTTGCACTTCCAAATATTGCTTCCATTCCTTCTAATATTACCATTACCAACCCAGAGGATGTCTCGTATCTTTCCGCAAAGCTAACACTGGCAAAACCTGAAGGACTTTGCCTCTCCTCACCAAGGCAGAGATTTGAAAATGGCCTGCTTGAAATAAGACCTGTATTCCTTCCCAAAGATGGTAAGATTTTTCCTATGAAAGGTATGGATGGTATGTCCGAGACTAAGTTTGTCCAATCAAAGCATCCCATTATAATCCAGTTGGCAACGGAGATTATAGGCACAGAAAATAATAGCTTAAAGGCAGCGACAAAAATTATGGATTGGGTCTATAATAACATAAAGAAGAGACCAAGCTTTGGGGTTCCATCCAGCCTTGAGATTGCTCAATATAGAACAGGTGACTGTAATGAGCATACAACCCTTTTTGTTGCCCTTTGTAGGAGCATAGGCATCCCAGCAAAAATGGTCGTAGGTCTGGCATACTATGAGGAAAGATTCTATTATCACGCCTGGGCGCAGGTCTATTGTGGACAGTGGATAGATATTGACCCAACCTTTGGTCAAATCCCTGTAGATGCCACTCACATCCAGCTTATAGAGGGCGATATTGATAAGCAGGCGAATGTTTTAGGGCTTTTGCAAGAACTTGCGATAGAGGTGTTGGAGGTAAGGTGATCATAAGATAAACATTTATGTGCTTGTAATGCGAGTATAATTATGGAAAGACTGATAAGACCGAGCATTTTAGGTATCGCCCCATACAATGCCAAGCCTATCCCTTGCAGGGTAAAATTGGATATTATGGAGAGCCCTTATGATCTACCACAAGGTATAAAATCCAAGATAAAGGATGCTGTCCAGCGGATACACTTTAATCTATATCCTGACCCAGAGGCAGGCACTCTGAAAGAAGGTCTGGCAGATTATGCAGGTGTCTCTCCTGATATGATTCTCGTAGGAAATGGCTCGGATGAGCTTATCCTGTATCTCCTGCTTTGCTTTGGAGGTGAAGGACGAAGGGCAATATTTCCAGAACCAACATTCTCTATGTACTCTACTTTAGCCAAGATAACCGGGACAGAAACCTACCCAGTTCCACTTGGCGAAGGATTTGAGCTGAATGATTCCAAGATGATAGATAGGGCGAAGGAGAAGCCTTCTATTGTCTTTATCGCTTACCCCAACAACCCAACAGGAGATTGTTTCAAAAGGGAGAAGGTTTTGCGGATAATCAGAGAGACAGACTCTTTAGTTGTAATAGACGAGGCATATTATGAATTCTCTAAAGAAGGTTTTGCGGCTGACCTTTCTGCCTATAAAAACCTTGTCATTATCAGAACATTCTCCAAGTGTTTTGGCTTGGCAGGCATTCGATGCGGGTATCTTATGGCTGATGCCGAAGTAATATCCTGGCTTAACAAGGTGAGGCTTCCATACAATCTGAACAGCCTATCTCAGGAGATAGCAGTGATTCTACTTGCTGAAAAGGCATGGATGGAAAAGATTACAGGTGAAATCATCTGTCAGAGGGATTGGTTATATAATGAACTTTTGAAGATACAAGGGATTAAACCATATCAGTCAAAGACGAATTTTATCTACTTTGAGACAGATAATCCAGACAAGGTCTATTCAAGGCTATTAGCAGATGGCATTCTTATCAAACAAGTATCTGCAGGTTTGCGGGTTACAATCGGAAAAGCAGAGGAAAATCAAGAATTTTTGGATAAACTGATATTTTCTTGCTCTAGCAAGAAAATATCTTGACGAGAGGCTTTTTTCTCAATACACTTATATCTATGCCAGATATAGTCAAAGTTGGCGATATAATGCCTCAGCTGAAGGATGACAGACTTCATATTCGTCAAGCTGCAGCATTAGCCTTGGGACACATAGGTGCCCCGGCTATCCCAGAGCTTATAAGAGCAATATCTGATCCTCATAGCGAGGTGAGGCAAGCTGCAATATTAGCCCTATCTCAAATAGGAAAAGAAGCTATTCCAGCCCTGATTGAAACACTTGCCGAGATAGGCGACAAAACCACAACCATCTCTGTCTTAGAGACACTCGGCAGAATCAGAGCAGAAAAAGCTATCGGTGTTATTATTGAAAGATTAGTGGATCCTGAGAAGTTTATCCGTCGCCAGGCAGCTATTACACTCGGTCAATTAGAGGATAAACGGGCATTAGAACCGCTGCGAAATCTCCTCAAGGATAACGAACCTCTTGTCCGAGAGGCAGTGGTCTCTTCTTTGGGTCTCTTGCAAGATGAGAAGAGCATTGAAGATATCATCTCTCGCCTCCAGGATAGCAGTAGGTCTGTAAAGACTGCCTCTATTCAGGCGCTGGGAAGGATAAAATCAGAAAAGGCTATTTCTCCACTTTCATCTCTGCTTAGCGATGAAGATCCAGAAATGAGGGAGATAGTTATTCAAGCCTTGGGAAAGATAGGAGGAAAATCAATAAATATTCTGGTAAATAATCTGGCTGACCCTGACCCATCAGTCAGAAAATCTGTAGCCAAAGCTATAGGAAAGATTGGAAAAACAGCTATATCAAAGCTTGAAAAGAAACTAAAAGACCCTAATCCTGATGTAAGGGCAGGAACACTTCTTGCCTTAGCCGAAATAGGCGAAGAAGATGCTGTCGCAACCATTACAAAAGCACTTGAGGATAAAGAGGCTGTGGTTAAAAGGACAGCTATAATTACCCTGAAAGACCTGAAAGCAGAAAGTGCAGCCCCGTCTATAGCTAAAAAGCTAATTACAGAGGATGACGATAGCGTCAAGAGCGCCTGTATTATCACCCTTGGGGAACTCGGTAGGCCAGAGACGATTCAAGCCCTTTTTACTACTCTTGACAGCCCAAATAAGAGCTTGCGGATTGCCACAGCTATGGCTTTAGCCAAAATGGGAGAAGCAGGGATTCCTATGTTTACCCAAGCCTTAAGCAACTCCCATCCTTATGCTCGAGAGACAGCAGCTATTGCTTGCGGACAACTGAAACACCCTGATTTAATACCTCCTTTGATAGAGAAACTTGGAGATAGCCACCCATATGTGAGAAAAGCAGTCATCCAGGCCTTGATCAAAATAGGCGAACCAGCCATTACACGGCTCATCAGGGCATTAGGGGATGGAAATCTCTATGTGAGAGAAAGTTCATCTGAGGCATTAGGTGCTATTGGAAAACCAGCTATTCCTCATCTGATAAAAGCCCTTTCAGACAGCCATCCATATGTCCGAGAAGCATCTACTGGGGCCTTAGGAAAGATTGGAAGAGAGGCAGTCAGTTCGCTTGTCCATGCCTTAGAAGATGACAAATGGTATGTCCGTGAGGCTGCTGCACTTGCCCTGGGCCAAACAGGTGACCAGGAGACAGCAGCCCCTTCTCTAATCAAGGCTCTCACTCAAATTGGTGATTATCATCCCTATGTGAGAAAGGCATATGTGACTGCCCTTGGTCAGATAAAGAGTAAAGATGCTGTCCCAGCTTTAATTGAAAGGCTTTCCGACAACGAATGGTATATAAGACAGGCAGCAGCGCTTGCCCTTGGTGAGACAGGGAGTCAAAAGGCAGTTTCTGCTTTAGCCAAAGCATTAGCTGATTCGGATCAAAGGGTGAGTAAAGCTGCTACTGAGGCTCTCGGAAAGGTTGGTTCTCCTGCTGTTAGCCAGATAATAGAACGACTTGGTGTCAAGAAAAGGGAGACTGGATTCTTTGGTTACACATCCCCAGTTCCAATAAGAACAGAATTGATGGAATTGCCTGAAGCGTTACCAGAAGAATTACCAGAAACTCCACTTGAACAATTTGGTGTCTCATCTCCATACCCTTCGTATCCCCCCTTATACCCTGTTCCTTCATCAGAAAGAGGAAGCGAGCCTACCTTGCAAAATGAAGGAGCTTTGGAAGCAGTCAATACAAGGCTTTCTGACTTAGACGAAAAGACCTTAAGATATGTGACCTCATTGATTCCCCCTGGTTCAAACTGGACAAAGAATGATCTGGTAAAGAGGTTGGTTGAGAATACAGAGGAACAGAGAAAAGAGATAAAACAACGAGCAGACCTTTTGATAGACCGAATAAACCAAAGACTCCAGATGATCATAGAAAGGATTATGTGAAAAAGCTAAAGATTGTTCTTCCGATACTCATAAGTTGCCTCTTTTTATACCTTGCTGCAAGAAACCTTGATTTTGTAAAGACCGGAAGGGTTTTCCTGTCTATAAATTACCTCTATCTTTTCATCAGCTTTCTGGCTACAGTAATAGCCTTTGTTATCAGGGTAATAAGATGGCAGGCAATCCTTTCTCCAATAAAAAAGATGGGGATTTTTGTACTGAGTTCCTCTTTCCTTATCGGGCTTATGGTGAACAACATACTTCCTGCCAGAATTGGAGAGTTAGCCAGGGCATATGTCTTAGGGGAAAAGGAAAAGGTAAGCAAAAGTCTTATCTTTGCTACGATTGTTTTAGAAAGAATCCTTGATACCCTTTCTGTCTTTGCCATACTTGCCTGCCTATTATTCATATCCCCGATACCAGAGGATATAAAAAAGGCAGGTCTTTTCATTTTCGGAGTCTGTCTTCTCATCCTCATCTTTCTCTCCTTGCTCAAAACCCATAAGTCGTGGATGATAAAAAGGGTAGAAAGAATATCTCTCAAGCTCTCTAAAATTGTAGAGAGTTTCTCAGAAGGACTTTCTGCTCTCTCTTCAAAAAAGAGGTTTCTTTTGATCTCTTTCTATTCTATCCTATCCTGGCTCATCACAGGTCTTTCTATTCACTTTCTCCTCCTTTCAATAGGCATCACTCTTGGGTTACACATTGCCTACTTTGTCCTGGTAATGACTGTAATTGGGGTTATGATCCCTGCTGCTCCTGGATATATCGGAACATATCATTATTTCTGTATCCTTGCCTTGCAGATAGCCGGCCAGGATAAAGCCCTTGCTGCAAGCTTTTCCATTCTCTCATATCTTATCAGCTTTATCCCCACAACACTTGCTGGAATAGTCTGCTTATTCCTTGAAGGTCTCTCTTTATCTAAGATACTTACCCTTAAAAAATGAGATAGACAAACAAACCTTGCAGAATTATACTTACAAATGAGATGAAAATAAGGAAGATGCAGGGCATCTCTTTGATAGACTATCCAAATAAACTCTCTTGCCTGCTCTTTCTTTCTGGATGTAATCTTGCTTGTCCATTCTGCCAAAACCCGGATCTTATTAAAGGGGAAGAAGGTGAATTAGATTTTACCGGAGTGATAGAAGAGATAGAAAATAGGAGAAGGTTTATTGATGGTGTTGTCATCACAGGTGGAGAACCAACTATTCACAGCGACCTTCCTTCATTATGTAAAAAGATTAAGGAGATAGGTTTGGCCGTAAAGATTGATACCAACGGATATCTTTTAGAACCATTAAAGGGCTTGATAGCAGAAGGAATTGTTGATTATATTGCCCTTGATGTAAAGGCATCTCTGGCGAACTTAAAGAAGGCTTGTGGGAAAGAGATAGAGACAGGAAGAATTGGGAATACGGTAGAGCTTCTGAAGTCCTCGCCGATAGAGTATGAATTCAGAACAACCTGTGTTCCTACTATTATTGATGAGGAAGAGATAGAGAAGATAGGAAAGGAAATCCAGGGTGCAAAAAGGTGGTTTCTCCAGCAGTTTCGCAGCAAAAAGACATTAGACCCTGATTTTATGAAGATTATGCCGTATCCGATAGAATATCTCTTTGAACTGAAAGAGAGAGCCAAGAAATATGTAAAAGAAATTGAGATACGAGGAATATGATGGAGACTGATATTAGGGGAATATTTTCTGAGATTTTAATGGCGATGACAAAGCTTGAGCTTCTTATATTTTTTTTAAAGAATCAGTATGCTATGGATACAGCGCGCAGGTTTTCTGACTTTATAAAGAGACCTGAAACCTATGTGAGAGAATCCCTTGAATTCTTTGTCAGGAAAAGAATTGTGGAGAAGATGGGTGATGGAGAGACAGCCATTTATTCCTTTACCAACGATATGGAAGCAATTCACACCATTGAAGAGCTCATCAAGTTTACCCTTAGAAAGAAGATAATTTAGTATGCCTTATATCTCAATCTTCATCCCATCTCTTGCAGCAATTGTCTTTATGCCTGTCAAAGATGAAATCTCTTTAGCCAATGTTTCTGGTTTTCGCTTTAATATGGTCATTCCAAAGTGGGTAAGGATGGCTAATTTTGGAGAGATTTCAGCAATAAGCCTCTTTGTATCCTCTATACATAAATGATCAACGCCTTCTCTTGCTTTGTCCAAAAGGAGACAAATGATAATAACCTCTGTCTTA
Organism: bacterium; assembly: GCA_020061965.1. GTDB lineage: Bacteria > UBA9089 > UBA9088 > UBA9088 > JAGUXG01 > JAGUXG01. The sequence continues at coordinate 4,098 of JAGUXG010000105.1, read as the reverse complement.
TAGAGAGAGGAAATCTGCGGAAAGAATCTGGTATCAGCTATATATGAAAGGCTTGTTTTCCCTGCGGCAAATCTCATTCCATAAGTCTGGACATCACTGTGGATATGCTCAAATGGTGTAATCTCAACATCTTTTATCCTGGAAGGTTTGCCCTCTTTTAATATCTCTATCCTCTCTGGATACGCTCTCAGATACCTAAAGATGATTGGATCATCGCTGAGACAATCCTTTGGACAAAAAAAGGCTCCTCTTTTTTTTCTTCCACTATCTGTCATCGCTTCAATCAAAACATTCACATCCCCTGAGTGGTCCAAATGCTTGTGAGAGAGGATGATTCCATCAAGCTCTTGCGGGTCTAACTTTGGCTTTGAAGAGATGGCTTTGACTAAAGCGCCTGGGCCTGGGTCTATGTGTATATTGGTATCGCTAAGGCAGAGCCATATTCCACCAGAGGCTCTTGTCTGCATAGCTACAGCAAACCTTGCCCCAGCTGTTCCAAGGAACTTGATGTAATCTGTCATTTTGCACCTTTATTTTTGATATTTAATTTTCTGTAGTCTTATGTCTATGGTCTTATGTCTGAATCATAGGTCACAATTTACTCTCTCTTGCTTACTGCCTCATTACATAGCTTCAAAAGGTTAATGGAATAAGCATCATCGGGCTGAATACTCAATACAGTCTCAAACTCCATCTTTGCTTCCTCAAAACGCTTCTCCTGAAAATATAATGAGCCTAAGTTTCTGTGGGCAACAATATTTTTGGAGTCAGTCCTTATCATTAAGAAGCAGATCTCTTTCACCTTATCCATCCTTCCTTCATCCCTGTAGGCTGTCCCAAGTGCCGTATATATCTCCATTATCCTTGAATACTTTGGCGAAAACTCAGCAATATTTGCCAGCACTCTCTTTGCCCCATCTGTCTTTTTGTAAAAGAGGTATGCCTCTGAAATCTTATGAAGATTGTCTAAGGAGATAGCATTTTCTGGCTCAATCTTCAGAGCCTCAGTAAAGTATTTTTCTGCCTCCTCATAGTTTGCCTCCCTGCCATAAATGACGCCAATATTGTTATATGCACCAACATAAAAGGGATTCCATTCAATCGCCTTTTTATAGCTTGCAACTACTTTTTCCTTTGTATCTACGCCTTGCAACTCTTGCTTAAAGTCATACGCCAGACCCAAGGTATTATGATTATTGGCATCTTGAGGAAATGCCTTAATTATCTTTTCTATCTTCTTTATCGCCTCATCTAAATAAGCTGGATCTCTTTTTCCTTTTGCCTCTTCAAGAATCTCCCTGGCCAACTCCCCTTGATACCAATCAATCGTAGGGTTAAGCTGGACAGCCTTCTCATACTCAACAATCTTTTTATCCCTTTCCTTCTCCTTTGTCCCTATCTTATAATGCAGATCTGCTATGTATGGTCTCAGGCTTTGTGAGAAGAGAAGAGTTATGGCTAAAAGCAAAATCCCAACGCTGATATATCTTTTAGAGAAAGGCTGAGGTGTTTGAATGAGCCTTGAAGCTGGAATTGCCATTCCTGCCAAGAGTATGATTAAAGAGATGAGTGGATGTTGAGAGAGACTGAGAAAGAAGGCAAATATTGCAACTACCGCTCCTATTGCCGGTAGAAAAAGGGGATTTGGCACCTTTTTTAATCTTTGTGGTTCAGTCTCCAAGCAGGCTATTCCCATCACTATCCACAGTGTAGAAAAGATAGGAGTCACCCCAAATGACATAAGGGTCTGGATAACATAAGAGATGAATCCAGAGAGGATTCCGATGAAAAGGAATGCCTCTTCTTTTGGTAGAGAGATTGCCTTCTTTAAGCAAAATAAGGAGAAGGAGAGTATGAGCCAAAGGTAAATAAGCAATCCTATAATTCCCCTGCTCTGGGCTATATCTAAAAATTCATTGTGGGCACTGTCTGCCTTTGCATCCCCTTCTATTCTAAAGATTCCCATTGAGCGATACTTCAGGTATATTGAGCCTAGGGTATCAAGCCCTGTGCCAAGAAATGGATGCTCGGCGATTATCCTTGATACATCTCTCCATAAATAGAGTCGGATGGCAGCAGAACCTCCGAACCCCTTAGATGTTTCAGCTTTGTAGGCCAGGGTAGAGACCTTTTCTGAGACAGCCTCTCCTGTTGCACTCTTATCAAATACAGATAAAAATCTCCCAATCGCTGATGTTTCAGGCTTTAGATTATAATAAATAGTTGGAATAAGAAAGAGAATAAGAAGAAGGAGCCCCTTTTTTGTCTGAAAGACCCCTCTTTTTATCAAAAGCAGAATAAGAACAAGGAGTCCAAAGAATAGACCAACATAGGCTGCTCTGGTATTAGTAAGAAGGAATGCCACGCAAAGAAGAAAGGATATAGCCCCATAGATGATAAGAGGCAGAGTCTCTTTCTGACGGAGGTATTGGGTGATGGATATAGGAAATAGGATTGTTAAATATCCTGAGAAGAAAGCAGAGTTTCCAAAGGTAGAGCTCAGGCGATTGGGGTTTCCTGCTGCTCCCTGCCAGCTGAATGGGTCCAACCCAAAATGTTGAAACATCCCATAGATTGCCGTTGCTGTTGCTGTAAAAAGGAGGATATTGACAGGCACTTCTATAGATTTTTTGTCAAAAAGATTTATTGTTGAATAAAAGAGGGCGAGGTAACATATAAGGGCAAGAAGCCCTTCATAATGGCGGTAGTACCCAAAGAAGCTCACTGTTCTATTTATAGAAAAAATGAAGGAGATGACGCTTATCAAGAAGAATGCCAAAATTTGCCATTTCAGTGGCCCAGGCTTCAGGGCTTTCAGGCCTTTAGGGGTGAGTAGTAGTTTTGTTGACCAGCCTGCAAGGAGGATAAGGGTGAGGAGATATAATGCTACCAATTTAGACAGGTCAAAGACATTCTGGATGCGTGTGTCAAAATAGACAGGGATAAGGAAAATGGCACTAAAAAGAGCTGCTTTGGCTATGAGATCAGCTATGAAGGGTGGCGTTATCTTCTTCATGCGGTAAACTCAAAGGACGCCTGTCTCCAATAAAGGCTTGTTGCTCTATCATCAAGGGGTATTTCTGGCAAATCTTTCTTCTGAAATGAATATCTTGTTGAATTATGGGTATTTTCGTTGTAGGTTTTATTCCAAAGATTTCCTTGATTAGTTGAGCCGTTGTCAACAGAAACCCCTATCTCTCCTACTGCTACTTCTAATGAGTTGAATGTAGAACGAAGGTTTTGAAGGTTTTGCTCCATTAGTTCTTTGAGATGTTTTGTTCCAACCAGAAACCTCACATCAAGAACCCCATCTTGTTTCAGGTCGAGCTTCATATTCAGCTTGCCAAGGAATTCAGGCTTTAAGAATATTTCCATCTCAACGCTTTCTTTTTTGTGATGAATCTCTGCATTCTCTACTATTTGATAGATGGCTTTGCTTAATGTGCCAAAGGTCTGAAGGTCTGTGCTTGTCTTTGTGTCAGATAGTATAGGTTGAGATGGTGACTCTTTTGATAGATGAGTATGAAAACTGATATTGTTGGGATTTGGATTTGGTTCTTTTTCTTTAAAAGGAGTGTTTTGTCCTTTTTCGTGGCTGCCTTTTTGCGAGCCATCTTCTGATTCATGAGAAGGTTCTTCTTTTATTGAGATGTTGGTTGACGCTACTTTCTCAAAAAAAGTATCTCTATGAGACTCAGCTTGTTTGGGCAATCTATCATCTTTTCCGAGAAGACTGCTATTTTCAGTCTTAACCTCCTTCTTGTCTTCAGCCTTCTCTGCTAAATAGTTGACCTCATATTTTGTAATGTCTGCTACAGACTTATTCTCCTTAAGGTTGAGTTTGGCATTCTCTGGTATCTGGTCTATTGCAGGCCTCTTTTCTATGAAGGCTTCAAACTTAAGTGTGGTCTTCTCTTTAATAGGTTCTATTGTGGTATTAGTCTCTTTTAATGCAGGCACATATCTTGTTTCTGCATTTTCTGGTATCTGATTTATTATAGGCTTCCTTTCTATGGCTTCAGTCTGGATAGGTCTGATAGGCTCAGGCTGCCTTCTCTCTACATAGGGCTTAATCTCTATCTCCTTGGGTGTGGTCTT
>JAGUXG010000116.1 GCA_020061965.1 bacterium | reverse complement strand
TTAATCGGCTTTCTTCAACATTTATTTCAGGCCCACAATGAAAATGTTTGGGAAATGTACTTACTTCTTCCCATCTCTTATGAGGCGCATTATTATGCCAATAAATACTTCCATCTATTGGCCTTCTTTCCCAATGATAGCTGTATCTATACCCAAAGAAATCAAGTCTAGCAAAAATTTAAGCTTAAAAAGGTTCAAGTGGTCGAGGGGTCTAGTGAAAGCGAAATCATTAAATCCTTGAACCCTGGAATCCTTAAATCCTTGGAATCCTTTATCAAAGGATTCCACCTTTTATCACATATTTTTTCGGTAAACCTCGTGTTTCTTGAGTATATATCTTTCTTTGATATATACTGCTATATCTTTATCTTTGGCTCAAATGATAGGTATGATTTTAAAGATGTTCTTTAAGTTCTTTTATTCTCTGAATCAGTTAATAGTTCCATATTATATATATCGGCATAATTTAATTTTTCCTTAAATAATTTTTTTATTTTGTCGAAGAACAGCTTCAATCTCTGTAAAAATATTTATCAAAATCTAGTTTTTTTCAAAATCTGTTGTGGAAGGGTATAAAATTGTCCATGGTCGATAGTCCATAGTCGATAGTAAAAAAATACCTTTAGGCGTATGTGTTTAGCTTCATCTTCTCTTATGGTGTCACAGCGTCAGAGCGTCACAGCGTCAGAGCGTCAAAGCATCAGAGAGATTATACTTTGACCCTTTGACACTTCATTTCTTTTTTACCTAAACACATACCTTTAGGCTATGGACTAAATTGCTATGGACAATTTATCTTACCACCATTGCCTTGGTGGCAGTAAACCCTCCTGCCTTCAACCTAATGTAGTATAGCCCCTTTGCTACCTTTTGTCCTTTATCATTTGTTAGGTTCCAGAATATTGCTCTATCTTGCTTTGTATATGATCCTGCTTTCTTTGGTCCTGCATCAATTGTTCGGACTTTCTGTCCTAAGATGTTATAAATATTCACTATACACTCATCACTATTCACTCTTAACTGAAATGGAATATAGCAGGAATCTTCAGCTGGATTTGGATAGGATTGAAGGAGTTCTGATAAGGTGATCCCTTCTATGGTGAGGTCTTCTATTTTTGTCTCTATCTTGTGGTTGAGGTTGTCTCTTAAATCAGCCTTTTGTATCTTAATTGTTGCAGGGAGTGATTTTACATAAAATCTTATCAGAAATAGGGATGCTTTATCTTTGGTAGAACCATCACCTACAATCTGAACCCTTAAAATACCCTCTTCATTATTAAGTAGATAAAAACCTTTTGGATTTGAAAAGATACTTCCTTCTTTTACATCTTTTATCTCTATCTTTTCTTTCTCAAAGGCTATAGTAAGCTCTCCTCCTAATAAATCTTCCTGGGTATTTATCCATATCTCTTCTTCAATAAGGTTTCCAGAAAGGGCATATTTTGCATCGGAATCAAAGAAGCAAAGTGCAGATTTTGCCCTTTCCTCTCTCTCTACCTTTATTTCATTTAGGCTAGAAGAAACCTTTTCTGCCATAAGGGCTTCAAATGGAGGGAGGTTATCTACTAGTTTCAAAAAGGATGATGTGCGTCTGTCAAGGAGGGACAAGATATGAGAGAATGCAGATTGAGATAGAGAAGAAATTCCTTGTCCTGATTCTTTTTTTATCTCAATTGAATCTATATACCAGCCTTCATAGTTGTTAAGTATAGAGTCTATCGTATCAAACCAGAATCTTATCTTTACCTTTTTCTTGCAGTAAGGAGTAAGATTTGCTGTATAAGCCTGCCACTGCCTCATTGTTCCTGACACCTGGGCTATCTGGGTCCAATTTGTATAGTTGGTATCCTCTGTTGAGATATAGACAACCTTTCTATCCCAGTATGTGCCTGTATACTCTGTCTCATACCAGCTCTTAAAGGAAAGAACTGCATTATTTTCTTTGCTTAAGTCAATAACAGGGCTTATTGCATCTCCGTATGTTCTTCCAACATCATAGTTTGTTCCATTGTTATAGGCTATGCTATATTTTGGTGTATCAGACCTCTTATCACTAATATGCCATAGGCCAGAAAGACCCCAGCCTTGGGTGTCTCCATCATCAAAGTCTTCAGAGAATATAGGAGGGGGTGGTGCTTCAGAGGATGCTTCCACATTTACATCATCTATATACCAGCCTTCATAGTTGTTATACAGAGCATCTACTGTGTCAAAGGAAAATCTTATCTTTATCTTCTTTCCACAATATCCTGATAGGTCAAATATCTCTTGATGCCAATCAGAATATGATAAGCCTTTACAGTCATTATAGAATATCTGATTCCAAGAGGTTCCATTAAAAACCTCAACCCTCATATTGTCATAGGAACCAGAAGGATATGACTCGTGTTGCCAAAATGTCCAAAATGAGAGTTTTGCAGAAGTTGCAGATGTTAAGTCTATCTCTGGTGAGATGATATAACCTGAATTTCTTGCTCCGGTGTTGTAGTTTGTGCCATTATTATAGGCAAAGCTATAGGGTGAGGAATGGCATCTTTTCTTCTCTAAGTGCCATAAACCTGTTGCTTCCCAGCCATCTGGTTTTCCATCGTCAAAGTTGTCAAAGAAGCCCTGTAAATTTTTAACTATTACAGTCAAGCTTTGAATGTTTGAATCCTTTCCATCTGTTGCTGTTAGTCTTATGGTATAAGTACCATTAGGGAGTGATGCGGTATCCCAGGTAGCAAGGATGCCATTATCTATTTGAATGTTAGATGCTGTAATTGCCTTCCAGGAAGTAGGATTCTCTCCAACTCCATATCCTACTGTATAAGATAAAAGCCTTGATAATAGCGTTTCTCCATCAACACTAATATTATCCTTAGCTAGACCTTTAATCTCTACCTTTCCTGATATGACTTGATTCAGAATAGGATAGGTAATATTAGCTCCTGGAAAGGCAGAGTCATCGTAAAGGTAGTCTCCTATCCAAATGTCCTCATTCCAGGGGGCAGATGTTGAATTGTGGCCTGCCCTCTCTGAACCAAACAAAAGTTTTGTCATATCTGGAGAGAAGCCTTCAACTGTTTCTGGGAAAGGAGGGCTTGTTAAGGATACTAATTCAGGGCTTGCTCCATTGATCACTTCTTGTATGTTATTAACTATCCAGGGTTTGTAGTTAAAAGAACTTTTCTCTGGTGCTGATGAGAATAGAAGCCTTTTGCTATCTTTTGAGAACCCTGCTGGGCAGTCAACAGAAGGGGCATTAGTAATTTGAACCAAATCAAGTGGGGCATCTTTCATTATCACATCCTGGATGTTCTTGATAATATATATCTCCCAATTGCCACCCCATATTCCATCTATATTTCTATCAATAGCAGCATATTTTCCGTCAGGGGACCAAAGAAGGTTGATTTCCATCTCCGGGGTATTTGTTATCTGCTTATAGATAGGAGAAGCCCCATTTTCTATCACCTTACGAATATTGGTTACAACCCAAAGGTCATAGTTTGAATAGAATCCAAGTAACAGTTCACCTCCCCCTCTTAGATTAGAGAGGAGGCAGGATTACCACAGCGGTAAGAAGTGATAGCCTTTACAAGAAACTCAAATGGATTTTGTCC
>JAGUXG010000134.1 GCA_020061965.1 bacterium | reverse complement strand
TTTTACTTGTAAAATTGGTTTCTCAAATAATTTAAACTCACATCCTCCACTATCTGCAACTTAAGACTGTATCGCCATTGACTGCTACATCTATTGCCGTCTGAATGGTTGAATACTGCGATGGAAGATACAAATCTGCTGTCCAAGCCTTACTAACTACAAATCCCAAATCATCCCCAAAACCAAAACCTTCCTCAATCTTCCCATCTTAACACCTCCACCTTAATAGTGTATAGTTTATAGCATAACAAAATTACGCAAAACAAAATCCATAAAAATCTGTGAAAAGGAAAAGCTATAAGAATTAAGCCATAAGCTAAAAAATCTCATGAAAATCTGTGCAATCTGTGGATTATATCTTTTCTGTATACTCTAAATCCTCTATGGCAAAAATATCCGTGTTTCATTTCGTGGCTAATTTTCTCTATCTCTAAACCCTATCTTCTTCTGCTCTTTTGTGGGTGGAGCCATCAGGCTCCTTATGACATCAAAGACCACCTTAAACTGGGCATCATATTTGTTCTCCATTGCCTCAATCTTTCTTCTTAAATCTTCATTTGACGCCAACAATCTTCTAAGTTTTGTAAATGCCCTCATAATCTGAATGTTGACTGAGATAGCCCGTTCACTATTGAGAACAGAAGAAAGCATTGCTACGCCCTGTTCTGTAAAAACATACGGAAGAAATCCACCTAAACTCTGTTTTGAAGGTATCGCATTTTGCGATACCAAAAAATCTGCTTCTTCTTTGGTTAACTGAAACATAAAATCTTCTGGAAATCGTCTTTTGTTTCGCTTTACTTGCTCTCTCAATCTAATGGGTTTTACCCCATACAAATGCGCCAAGTCTCTATCCAACATAACCTTCTGCCCTCTTATAAGAAGAATTTTGCTTTCTATTCTTTCAACTGGAACCAAACTACTCATTTTTTACTCCTTACATCCTTACCCCACCAAAACCATCCCCAAAACAAATAACTTCTTCATCATCTTAAAAGCTGTAAGCTGTAAGAATTAAGCCATAAGCTAAAAATCCTCAGAAAATCTGCGAAATCTGTGGATTTTTTAATCTTTTCCTCATTTACAGATTATAACATATCTTTAGTTTTAAGTAATTTTATTCCTTTAATGTTTTCAAAATCCCTGTCCTGGCTCCAAAGTGGAGCTCTTGTAAACAAGGTTAAAGCTAAAATATCAACATCCTTTTTGTCAATCTCTCCAATCAATTCCTCTGCCTCTTTAATCTTGTTTGCATAGAAACTGGGTGAATAAATACGAAGAGGAAGCAAGGAAAGAGCAAAGTAAATAATCTCTTCTCTTGCTTCCGTCCTCTTTGCGACTTCAGGTATATATTTCTTAATCTCTTTCATTGTAAATTCTGTGGTGATAAAACTGAATCTTTTGTCGAAGAAAATCTCTCTGGATACCCCACCAATTAAAGCCGCCATTATTGTATTTGCATCAACTATAATTTCAATCATCCTCGAGACCTTTCAAAATCCCCAAGAATCTCCTCTATACTTATCTCTTTTCTTTCCAATTCCCTCCTGACCTCATCGGTTGCAGAGATAAATAGCCTCTTTTTCAGTTGCAGAATCTTTTCATTCACTGCATCCTTGATAAACTCTCTTTCATCCTTAAACCCAAATTGCCTTCCCAATCTATCTACCTCTCTTGCCGTTTCTTCTGGCAATTCAACCATTGTTTGCATTTTTACCATCACCTCCATCTTAATAGTTTATAGTTTAGAGTGTATAGTTTATAGCATAACAAAACCCACAAATTCTGATATCATTTTTGCCTTTCACCCCTGATTATAGTTTTTGCAAATTTCAAAGACACAATAAACATCTATTTTATAATCCCTATCTTACCTGTGGCTTTTTGCTTCTGGTCATTGGTTATAAGATAGATATAAACACCACTTGCTACATTCTTTCCCTCTTTATTTTTTAGGTTCCATTCTGCAATGCCATTTGTATTGTTATATTCCTGCTCAAAAACAAGCTCTCTGGCAATGGTGTAAATTTGGATTTTGCATTGGTCAGTCAGGTTCTTAAATGTTATCTTATCATAGCCTTTGCAGGGGTTGGGGTAGCAAATGACATTGAGGAGGTTAGGAGAGGCAAGCTGAACACCTAAGCCAAATATTGAGCAGTGGTTAACCTTCCCTGATACAACATTCTCATCTGTCATGCTTTTAGAATTATAGACCAATTCCCATCTTTCACTTTCCTCATTCAACCAGAATAATCTCAGATCCTCCTCTTTAATTGTATAGCTACCAAGATACCCTTCTTGATAAGGTATTGCAATCTCAATTTCTCCATTAAATTGGCAAGTTTTGCTTCCGGTATATTCATCTTCCAATCTGATTAAGCGAGCTGACTCAGGAAGAATAACAATCTTTCTGTTCTTTGCCCATTCATTAGCATTTTCCAAGATATTCACCCTATCCTCTGGAAGCAATGAAGTAATTGAGATAGATACATCATTGGGAAGCACATTTGCTGGAATATTTACGCTAGTATTGTCTAGGGTTGCAACTTTCCCTCCCTTATCTAGTCTAATAAAATTAGAGGCCCAGTTATATGTTTTGGTTCCAAGCTCTGAGTTAGGGAAAATAACCGTTAGAGTCATAATTTTCGAATCATCTTGAAGAATACCCGCTAATTTGTGAATTTCAATTCCTTTGGAATTAATAATTACTGTTGCGTCTCCTTCAAAAAGCACCTTTTCTCCCATAAGTGGTATATATATAGCAATCTTTACCCACACCTTCCCTTTCAAAACCCCATCTTGATAACTAACATTTACCTTTCCAAGCGGATAATAGATGGAATAGTGATAATTGAATATATTGCCTTCAAGATAAACACTAAGTTCTCCTTCGCCATTAAGAATAAATTTCATATCTTCATAAACCTTTACCTCCATTTTTGCATATCCATCAAAGGGTATATTTAGTCTTGCTTCTTCAATATGAACGACGAGTTCATTCTCCACAGGGTTTTTTGGCACATAAATTATTATATGAATCTGTGCGAGGTCAAAACCAACAATCCTCAATCCACCTTGACCATCTATATAACCTATGCTTGAGACTTCAACATTAACCAGGGCTTCAAATGCCAAATCAGCCGGAGGGGTAGGAACAAAGGTTCCTCCCAAACCTACAACAACCTCTCCGCCATCACTTTTAGATATCTCTTGTGTGGCTATTATCCCCTTTGCCTTCAATATGGTTCTAATCCTAACATTACCCTCTTCAAGGTACCCCCAAGGGATGCCATATTCATATCTTCTTGGTTTTATATCCTCTAAAATGGAGAGGTTGTAAGCTTTAGCCAAGCCAATGTAACCTCGTGGAATCTTTAGGTGTCCTCGAGGGTCTTTTAGACAAAATCCTGTAGCCCCTATAGGTAAGGTCACACCCAAAACAAGCCTCCCCTCAACCTCTTCTTTATTCATACGGAAACTAATATCAATACCAGGTCCAACATTTGGAATCTTTATCTTTGCGCCCCCATATAGTTCATCCTTTCCAAAACCAAGATTTAATCCTCCACATTCAAAACCATCTATCTTAAAGGTAGCTAATGATATTTCTGCTTTTTCAATACCTATTTCTCCGGTAGGGGATATCCAAAGTTCTTCAACCTTAGCCATTCCAAAAGCTGGAATACTTATCCCCCCACTCATCATGACCTTAGTTGTATTAGGGGCTAATTCCAATTTAATCTTACTTATAACAATGCTAAAACCAAAAACATTAAAGCCAGAGATATATATAATGCTTTTTATATTTTCATATCCCTCAGGTCCTATCCCAGGAATATCTTTAATCTCTTCTTTTGTATTATATGGACGATTATCTATAATTGCCTGGGTAAGTTCTTCACCAATCCCTGGAAGCTCCTTCAGTTCCTCTTTGCTAGCCATATTTATATTGACCTTTCCAAGTGGTGATTTATATTCAATTTCTTTTAATGAACAAGAGACAATATTAAGCCCTTCAACTGTTACCTTTAGACCTGAGATATCAAGTATTCCTAATGGCTCTCCATTAATTAAAGGAGGAAAGATTCTGCCACTGGTCTCAATAGATTCCTGATTGCCACTCGCTGTATATGAAACATCCTTTATGGCGATAAAGAAACCACCTATTTGAATGCCATTTACAATAGCCTTTTCTTTAATCTTCTCGGCTATTTTAGGTCCAATCTGGGTTACATTAATGATATCATTTACAGATTTGTATCCCCCGTGAGTCTCTCGATATTGAATAATGCTTCTTGCTAACTCAGTGCCAATTTCTATATTAAGTTTTATTAATTCATCTTCTTTTACAAAGTTCAAATCTACCTTTCCTGGTGGAACAGTAAGATATATTTTAAAAGGGCCAAAATCTCTTGTCTCTTCTGTATGAGAAATAAAGATAGAAAGGTCTTTATTTGCACCTTGTGAGGGAGAGCTTGAATCTGTTACATTAACAGTAAAAGTAAAGGTGCTTCCTTGTGTTGATGTGCCTGAAATAACACCAGAAGAAGAAAGGCTTAATCCTGTTGGCAAACTACCAGCGGTTTTAGACCAGGTGTATGGTATGGTTCCTCCGGTAGCAGAAAGGTCTTGGGAATAAAAAGAGTTAATTAAACCATTGGGCAAAGATTGGGTGGTTATTTGGAGGGTAGAAGGAGGGATGGTGTCAATAGTTATCTGGATTGAATGATCACCACTGGCTGGGTCTCTCTTCCAGTTGTTCTTATTATCCCAGGCCTCTATTGAGTAATAGAAAATCCCACTTTGCCCATATGCCTTGGTTGTCCCTGAATAGTTACCTCCTCCTGTAGGGGTCATATCGAAACCTTCATCCAACAAATCCCCAGGACCTTTATAATTCAATTTTGTAACACTTTACCCATCTGAAGTAAAATTTTATAAGTCGTTGATTTACAAGTACTTACGATTTTACCAAAATGTTTAGTGAAATCTCGTAAGTTG
>JAGUXG010000091.1 GCA_020061965.1 bacterium | reverse complement strand
TTTGGTTATTGAGATTTGGTTATTGGTCATTGTTTGGTTATTGTTTCTTGTATCTTGGTTATTTTTCAAATTCATTTCTTTTTCACCTAAACACATACAAGAAAGATAGATTGACAGCAATAAGATGATGAAGATATGAAAAGGAGAGGTCTGTCTAATTATCTTAATCTTATCAGGGTTTTAAGTTGTAACAGCCTTTTTTTAGTAAAGTTGGGGAAGTTCTATCCCTCCTTTCATTTGGTCAAATTAGGAGATTTTCATTTGGGTATTACACCTCTTTCAAATTCCCTTGACATAATTGTCCAATAGTGAGTATTATTTTGTAAATATTTCTTTGTCTTGCAAAGAAATATAAGATTCTGGTAGAGCCAGAACAAAAAAGGTTAGGAGGTAGAAGATGTTTCCATTTCAAATTGGATGGGGGACAGGACTGATAATACTGGCGCTGTTCATATACTCTTCCTTAAAGATTTTAAGAGAGTATGAGAGGGCTGTTGTTTTCAGGCTGGGAAGGCTTGTGGGTCAAAGGGGCCCTGGATTGATTCTTATCCTTCCAGTGATTGAGTCGTGGGTGAAGATAGATACACGGACAATTACGATGGATATTCCACCTCAAGAGGTGATCACGCAGGATAATGTTACCTTGCGGGTGAATGCTGTTGCTTATTTTCGGGTGATAAACCCGAATGATGCTGTAATTAAGGTGGCAAACTATGTCTATGCTACCTCACAGATAGCCCAGACAACTTTAAGGAGTGTTCTTGGCCAGGGCGATCTTGATGAACTTCTTATCCAGAGAGATAAGATAAACCAGAAACTACAAGAGATTATTGATTCCCAGACAGAACCTTGGGGGATAAAAGTCTCTGTGGTTGAAGTAAAGGATATTGAGCTACCTGAGGAGATGAAGAGGGCTATGGCCAAACAAGCAGAAGCAGAAAGAGAGAAGAGGGCAAAGATAATCCATGCTGAGGGTGAATATCAAGCTGCAGAAAGGCTCACTCAGGCTGCAGAGACTATTACCAGATCTCCTGCGGCTATTCAGCTTAGGTTCCTTCAAACCTTGACTGAACTATCTGCTACAGGGAAGAACTCAACCATTGTCTTTCCTGTGCCGATAGACCTCTTAAAATCTTTTATAAAAGGAGAGAAATAAATGGCACTTCCAAAGCGTAAACATTCTAAGGCAAGGACAGGTTCTCGTAAGGCTAACTGGAAAATAGTAGCATTAAACTACTCTCTGTGTTCCCATTGCGGACATCCAAGACTTCCTCACACAGTCTGCTCAAACTGCGGTTATTATAATAATGAGCTTATAGTCTCTCACCTTAAAGAAGAGATACGAGCCAAGAGAAAAGAGAGAAAGCAGAAAGAGATGATAGAGAAAGTAGAGAAGACTATGGAGGAAGAGGAGCAAAAGAAAAAGAAGGAATGAGGATTGCTGTAGATGCAATGGGAGGGGATAATGCTCCCTCTGAAATAGTCAAGGGTGTTTTAGAAGCCTCCTCTGAAATAGAAGGGATTGTTCTTGTTGGAAGAAAAAGCGAAATAGAAAGATACCTGCCAAGTTCTCATCCAAACATTACTATCCAAAATGCTAAAGAAGTGATTGGTATGGATGAGTCTCCTGTCGCTGCTATCAAAAAGAAGCCTGATGCCTCCATTGCTGTTGCCGCAAAAATGGTAAGAAGGAGGGAAGTAGATGCTGTTGTCACAGCAGGAAATACCGGGGTTATGTTAGCGGCTGGTATCACCCTTATTGGCAGGCTCCGAGGCATTGAAAGACCAGCCATAGCCTGCCTTCTGCCAAGTAAATTAGGTAAAGTTCTCCTCCTTGATGCTGGAGCAAATGTTGATTGTAAACCTCTTCATCTCTTTCAGTTTGGAATAATGGGAAAGGTGTATGCAGAAGAGGTCTTAGGGATTCAAAACCCGAGGGTCAGTTTATTGAATATTGGAGAGGAAGATGGTAAAGGAAACAGACTTACAGATAAGGCTGCTGAACTCCTCTCTGCTTCTACCGTTAACTTCTGCGGAAATATTGAGGGGAGGGATATAATCTTAGGAAAATCTGATGTTGTTGTCTGTGATGGCTTTGTTGGAAACTCTATCATAAAATTTGGTGAAGGTATAGCTGAGTTTATCATAGATGAGATACGGCAGAATGCAGGTTTTATCAATAAGATTGGACTTCTTTTTCTAAAAGGGTTGTTCCGCAGTCTCCTCAAAAAGATAGACTATGCTGAATATGGAGGTGCGCCACTTTTAGGCTTGGAGGGTGTCTCTATTATTTGCCACGGAAGGTCAAAGAGCAAAGCCATAAAGAATGCCATCAAGGTTGCTTCTGTAGCTTCCTCCCACCACATAAATAATAAGATAGAAAAAGGGTTAAATGAAAAAGGCAAAGATTGTTGCTCTGGGTAAATGGCTTCCAGAAAGGATCCTCACTAATGTAGAGCTGGAGAAAATGGTTGAGACCTCTGATGAGTGGATTACAACCAGAACAGGGATAAAGGAGAGAAGGATTGCTTCCTCTGATATAACCGCTTCAGATATGGCTTACCTTGCTTCCAAAGATATAGCCAGAAACGAGCCTATTGACCTTATCATTGTTTCAACCTCAACCTCAGATACAATCTTTCCAGGAACTGCCTGTCTGCTTTCAGAAAGACTTGGTCTTTCTAATTGTGCCTGTTTTGACCTATCTGCGGCTTGCACAGGGTTTTCTTATGCCTTAGAGTGTGGGAGAAGGTTTATAGAAGCAGGGGGATCAAAATGCGCTATCATTGTTGCCTCTGAACTAACCTCAAAATTTATAAATTGGAAGGATAGGTCAACCTGTGTCCTGTTTGGCGATGGAGCAGGGGCTGTTCTTCTTAAAGGAGCAGATAAAGGTGGAATCATTGGAAGTTACTTCAATACAAACGGAAAATTGGGAGATATTCTTAAAATTCCAGCAGGAGGCTCAAAAATGCCTGCTTCTCTTGAAACAGTGGAGAAAAATCTCCATACAATCCAGATGGATGGACCAGAGGTTTTTAAGTATGCTGTTCTGGCAATGAGTGAGGCGATAGAAAGGGTTCTTTCCAATCATTCTTTATCAGTAAATGATATATCCCTTTTTATTCCCCATCAGGCAAACCTTCGTATCATCAACCTTCTCTCAAAGAGGCTAAAAATTTCTGATGAGAAGATGTTTGTCAATCTTAATAGATATGGAAATATGATGTCGGCATCCTCTGTTGTAGCCTTAGATGAAGCAGTAAAATCTGGAAGGATAAAAGAAGGAGACTTGATTCTAATGGTTGCTGTTGGAGGAGGATTTACCTACGGAGCAACCTTGATTGAGTGGTAAAAGAAAGATAAAAGATGAAAAAAGTAGTCATTGTGGCTGGTGGAACAGGGGGACATATATATCCAGCGATAGCTATAGCTGAGGTGTTGAGGCAGGATGTAGAGGTTCTTTTTGTCACTCAAAAGGGTAGATCTACTGAGCTTCTTAAAAAGGAGGGCTATAAACCTTTTACTCTATCTTTGGAAAGGTGGAAGAGAAAGGTCTTTTCTTCTAACACTTTGAAGGTGGTCTTTCTTAATATTGTTGCTCTTTTCAAATCCTTCTTCTTTCTTCGTAAAGAAAAGTCATCTGTTGTTGTAGGAATGGGAGGGTTTGTCAGTTTTCCTACCATTTTTGCCTCCTGGCTACTCAGCATTCCCATTCTAATCTGTGAACAGAATGCTGTCTTTGGTCTGGCAAACAGAATCCTTTCAAGGTTTTCCAAAGAGATTGCTCTTTCTTACGAAGAGACGCTCTCCCTTCCCAGGAACAAGAAAACAGCCCTGACAGGAAACCCTGTCAGGAGAAAGATAGGAAAGGTGTCGAAGAAAGATGCTATATTCTATTTTGGCTTGGACCCGAATAAAAAGACAATTCTCATCACAGGAGGCTCTCAAGGTGCAGTTTCCATAAACAAGGCTGTTTTTGAGATAGTTTCGGAGCTTTCTTCTTTTCAAATTTTCTGGATAACAGGGGAGGCAGACTATCCTTATGTAAAACAAAGGGTGCAGAGCAAGGATAATGTCCGCATATTTACCTTTATATATGAGATGGAGATGGTTTATGGTGCGGCAGACCTTGTCATATCTCGTGCTGGAGCAACAGCTTTGGCTGAAATATCAAAGTGCGGACTTCCTGCTATCCTTATCCCATATCCACACGCCATAGATGACCATCAATTAGAGAATGCAAGAAGATATGAGAATGGTGTGGTGATTGAAGAAAAAGAGCTTGCAGCCGAGAGACTTCTCTCTGCAATTCTTAAGATGAAGGATAAAGAGAGGATGCCGGACCAGAAAGATTCTACGCAAAATCTTGTCTCGCTTATATTTTCTTACGTCTCGTAGGAAAATAGCTATTGACATAAAGCCAGGAAATTTAATATAATTATCCTCGTGGAAGTCAGTATAGATTTTAGAGATACAAAAGGGATAGATCTTCGTAAAATAGAAGATTATGCTAAGAAGAAGCTAAAAAGCCTGGAGAGATATTCAAAGAAGGGACTCGTCTTTCATGTAGTCATATCTGCTCAGAAAGGAAGATACTCCTCGGAAATTATTATAAATGGAGGAAACCATACCATTCAAAGCAAAGCAGAGACAACAGAGGTAAAGCTGGCTATTGACCAATGTATAGACAAAGCAAAACGACAGCTTGTAAAGATTAAAGAAAAGGTCTCTAACCACAAAAAGATTCAACACCTACCAGAGGCATTAGTAGAAAAAGTCTCACCTGAAAAGGTTATCAGAAAAAGAAAAGTGGATCTACCTTTCCTCTCCATTTCCCAGGCAAAAGAAGAGCTTTTAGCCAAAAAAGCGGGCTTCCTTTTGTTTATTGATTCTGAAAGAGAAGAAAGATGCCTTCTTCACCCCACCAAAGACGGAAAATATGAAATCTTAGTCTTTTAATGAAAAAGATCAGGATTTTACAATTCCTTAGCACAGCCCACTTAGCCGGAACAGAGCTTTCCGTCCTATCATTAGTGAGCAGAATGAATAGAGAAAGATTTGACCTGGAGGTTTGCTTTCTCTATTCAGAGGGTCCTGTAACTAACAAGTTTCTTTCCCAGAATATCAAATGCTATCATTTAGATTATGCGCCTGCCAATATCTTAAAAGTAGCCGTGAAACTTTATAAGATTCTTAAGATAGGAAGATACGATGTTATTCATATATATGGACTCAAAGCAAACATAATAGGCAGGCTTATAGGAAGGTTGGCTGGTTGCAAAAATATTGTGGCTGGGTTAGAAAGTATATATCCAAGCAACGAGGAGAACAGATTGCATTTTATTTTGGACAGACTTACACTTCCTTTTATAAAGTTATATATCTCCGTTTCTAAAAAAGGAGTCAATTTTTTAGTTAAAAAAGGGTATCCTCATCATATTTTTAGAGTAGTTTATCGTGGAATTGATGTGAAAAGACTACAGGTAAAAAAAGATAATGCCCTTTTATCTGAATTTGAAAGTAGCGGTGCAATTATCACCTCTGTAGCGCGATTTGAATGGCCAAAGGATCATAAAACCTTGCTTTTGGCATTAAATATCCTTAAAAAGAAAGGCTTGGAGTTTTTTTGCCTCTTGATTGGGGAAGGAAGCTTAAAGAAAGAGACTTTAGAGCTTTGTGATGAATTAGAGTTAAAAGAGAGGGTATGTTTCCTTGGAAGCCGAAATGATATTCCTCAGATTTTTTCAATCTCAGACATCTTTCTTCTCACTTCAATATTTGAGGGTATCCCAATATCCATTATGGAGGCAATGGCTGCTCGTCTCCCAGTCGTGGCTACAGATGTAGGTGGTATCTCAGAGCTTGTCGATGACGGAAAGACAGGATTTTTGGTTCCAATAGGTGATTCACTTGCTGTTGCTAATAAGATTGAGAAGTTATTATTGGATAGCAGTCTTAGAGTGATGATGGGAAATGCTGGATTAGAAAAGATACAAAAAGAGTTTTCTATAGATAGATTAGTAAACGAGATGGAGGAGATATATACCCATCTTTTATCTTGACCGAAATAGTCTTTTGAGGCATACTTATCCATGAAGTATGCCCAAGTAAATCAGGTTTACAAAGAGAGTGATGTTGTAAGTTTAGGATAACGCTATTTTTACCATGTTGATAACTTTGGGATTGGTTGGCTTTGTTTATGCTGAAGGGTCTACACCAAAAAACTCCTTGCAAAAAAGGGAGTCTCTTCTTACCGTGGTGATGTGGTTTCCATAGATGCAGATGCCAACACAATCACAATTAAGGCAAAGAAAGTAGAGGCTACAAAGCAGGAAAATAAAGATAGAAGTTGGAGAAGCTTGGCGACAGTCTCCTCCGTTCAATTTATATAGCTATGATAGATGTGAGTAAAAAAAAGGAGACAGAAAGAAGAGCAAAGGCTCAGGCTATCGTTAAACTGAACGAAGAGTTGATAGAGAGGATCAAAGAAGGTAAGATAGAGAAGGGTAATATCTTTGAGCAAGCAAGGGTGGCTGGAATTTTGGCGGCAAAGAAGACACCAGAGCTTATCCCCCTTTGCCATCCTTTAAGAATAACAGGAATAGATATATCCCTCTCCTTTGTTGATGGGGGAATAAGGGTTTTGTCTGAAGTCTCTGGGAAAGAGAGGACAGGGATGGAGATGGAGGCATTGGTTGCTTGTGCTGTATCTGGCCTTACCATTTATGATATGTGTAAAATGTATGATAAAACTATTGAGATAACAGATATTATGCTTCTTGAGAAGAGTGGAGGAAAGAGTGGAGATTTCCGTAGGCATATTGACGATAAGCGATAGGTGCTCAAAAGGCGAGAGGGAAGACTCAAGCGGAAGGTTTATCTGCGATTATTTGCCAAAGATAGAAGGAAAGGTTGTAAGATATAAGATAATCCCTGATGACCCGGAGGAGATTCAAAAAACTCTGATAGACTGGGCAGATAATGATAGATTAGAGCTAATCCTGACTACTGGAGGGACAGGGTTTTCTCCAAGAGATTGGACATCGCTATCTACAAAGAAGGTTCTTGATAAGGAGGCGCCGGGTATCTCTGAAATGCTTAGAGCAGAGGGTGCAAAGTTTACCAAGATGAGTTATCTTTCACAAGGCGCCGCTGGGGTGAGGAAAGATAGTTTTATTGTCAACCTTCCTGGAAGTCTGAAAGGGGTAAAAGAAGGATTAGATATACTCAAGCCACTTCTAATCCATATCTTAGAGCTAATCAAAGGCAGGGATCCACACTAAGAACTGAACTTTGGCAAATTTGCAACTTAGAGTAAAATCGGCTGTTTTTCTCGACCAATCGCTTTAAGTTCAAAGGCATAAATCTAAATGTCAAATCAATGTCAAATGCCTAAATGTCAAAGAGTTTTGGTCATTTGAGCTTTGGATTTCATATGCCTTTGAGCTTCGGAATTTGGATTTTTGCCAAAGTTGAGCTCCTTTTTTAGAAGATATTATAACATCCTTAAAATAGGACATTTTCATTTTGGTATTACACACAATAAATCTGGTTTTGACAAAATGCTTTATTTATGTATATAATTCTAC
>JAGUXG010000049.1 GCA_020061965.1 bacterium | reverse complement strand
TGAGATGAAATCAAGGAAATCCATCACTTAAACCCTTGAATCCTATCCTCCCTTTTATCACATATTTTTTCGGTAAACTTTGTGTTTCTTGAGTATAAACCTGATTTACTTAGGTATACTATATCACAATGCTTTTTTTATTGGACATATTTGTTATTTATAATTAGACTTTTGAATATGAATAAGCAAAATGACAAAACTTAAATCAGTTGAGGAATTGAAGAAATATAGAGATTCTCTAATTGGCGCTAAAGACCCAAGTAGAGTCTCCATAGCTGTCTGTGGTGGCACAGGTTGTCTTGCCCTGGGTGCAGAGGCTGTGATAAATACGTTTTCAGAGAAGCTGAAGGAGTATAAATTAGAGGATGTAAGTCTTGTCGTCACTGGATGTCCTGGCTTCTGTGAAAAGGGGCCTGTGGTTGTCATCTCACCCAAACAGATATTCTACCAGAGGGTTACTATTAAAGATGTAGAAGAGATTGTCTCCTCTATCACAAGCAATGAAGTGATTGAGAGGCTTCTATATTGCGACCAGACAAGCGGCAAAAAGGTTATCTGTGAGAGTGAAGTCCCTTTTTATGCCAGGCAGAAGAGGATAGTCCTTGCAGATAATGGTCGCATTGACCCTACCAAAATTTCCGACTATATTGAGGTTGGCGGATATGCTGCTTTATCTAAGGCTCTCAAGACTATGAGTCCAGAAGATGTGATTTCTGAGGTAAAGGCATCAGGGCTTCGTGGCAGGGGTGGTGCTGGATTTCCTACTGGCCTAAAATGGGAATTTTGCAGGGCGTCAAAGGGAGAGGTTAAATACATTATCTGTAATGCAGACGAGGGTGACCCAGGCGCCTTTATGGACAGGGCTGTTCTTGAAGGGAATCCTCATCTTGTTATGGAGGGAATGCTTCTGGCTGCTTATGCTATTGGCTCTGACGCAGGATATGTCTATGTTCGGGCAGAATATCCCCTGGTTATAAAGAATATCAGGATAGCAGTAGCCCAGGCAGAGGAGCTGGGGTTACTGGGAGATAATATTCTTGGGACAGGATTCAATTTCCATCTGAAGATAAAAGAAGGGGCAGGAGCCTTTGTCTGCGGAGAAGAGACAGCTTTGATTGCCTCAATTGAAGGCAAGCGAGGTATGCCCAATCCAAGACCGCCGTTTCCAGCACAATCTGGGTTATGGGGAAAGCCTACAAATATCAATAATGTTGAGACATTTGCCAATATCAAGTACATCATTTTAGAGGGTGGCAAAAAGTATGCTGAGTTAGGGACAGTAACAAGTAAAGGGACAAAGGTTTTTGCTTTGTCAGGCAAGATAAATAATACCGGCTTGATAGAGGTGCCTATGGGCACTACCTTGAGAGAGGTTATATTTGAGATTGGGGGTGGAATACCGAGAAGGAAAAAATTTAAGGCGATTCAGCTTGGTGGGCCATCTGGTGGTTGCCTGACAACTGCCCACCTTGACCTGGCTATAGACTATGAAACCCTGGTTGCCTCGGGTGCAATGATGGGTTCAGGTGGAATGGTTGTTATGGACGAAGACAACTGCATGATAGAGATAGCTCGGTTCTTTATGGAGTTCACCCAGAACGAGTCCTGTGGAAAATGCACCCCATGCCGCATTGGCACAAAGAGAATGCTGGAGATTCTGACTAAAATTACTGAGGGAGAGGCCAAAGAAGAGGATATAGACACCTTGATAAATATGGTTAAGACAATTAAGGACGCATCCCTCTGTGGATTAGGCCAGACCGCACCAAACCCTGTCCTTTCCACAATTACGAACTTCAGGAATGAGTATGAGGATCACATCCAACAAAAGAAGTGCCATGCTTATGTCTGCGAGAAGCTTTATGTAGCACCCTGTAGCGATACCTGTCCTGCCCAGACAGAGGTTTATAACTATGTTGCTTTGATTGCAGACGAAAGGTTTGATGAGGCCTTAGAGCTTATAAAAGAGAAGAATCCATTTCCAAGTATCTGTAGTCGTATCTGCTATCATCCCTGTGAGGCAAAATGCAAAAGGGCTGAGATTGATAAACCTTTAGCTTTAAGGCAGTTAAAACGATTTGTCAGTGATCGCGAGCTTTCCATTGGAAGGGTAAAACCAAAGCCAGTGACCCGATTTATCAGACCAGAAAAGATAGCGGTAATTGGAGCAGGTGCTGCTGGTTTAACCTGTGCATATTACCTTGCTAAAAGAGGATACAGCGTAACTTGTTTTGAAGCATTAGAGGCCCCAGGTGGAATGCTGGCTGTTGGCATACCAAATTATAGGTTTAATAAAAGGATTCTCCGCTTGGAGATAGAGGATATTGTTAGCCTCGGTGTCCAGATACAAACAAATACTAAGGTTGGTAGGGATATTGGGTTTGATGAAATAAAAGAGAGATATAATGCCGTCTTTATAGCCACAGGTGCTGGTTTCAGCAAGAAGATGATGATTGAGGAAGAGGATGCAAAAGGCGTGATTCCTGGTTTAGCCTTTCTGGAGAATGTAAACCTTGGAATGCCTATTGAGATAGGCGAAAGGATAGCAATTATAGGCGGAGGATTTTGTGCTATGGACTGTGCCAGACAGGCACGCAAACTCGGCGTATCTGAAGTAACCTTAATCTATCTACGTTCTAAACTTGAGATGTCAGCCAATCCAGAGGAGATAATAGAGGCAGAAAATGAAGGTATAAAGATAGAATTCTTAACCTGCCTTTTGAAAATTTTAACTGAAAATGGCAAGGTGACTGGGATTGAGTGTCTAAAAATGAGATTAACAGACCTTTTTGACAGTAATGGAAAGAGGATTGCTGAACAGATTGTCGGCTCAGAGTTCGTAGTGGATGTGGATATGGTGATCATGGCTATAGGTCAGGAACCTTCATTTGATTTTCTAAGTGGCAAAATAGAGCTAACTCAAGAGAAGGCTATAAAGGTGAACAAAGAGACTCTATGCACAAACATAGCTTCTGTATTTGCTGGTGGCGATGCAGTGACAGGGCCAGCCACAGTGATAGAGGCTATTGCTGCTGGAAACAAGGCAGGTAAAGGGATTGATAGATACTTGAGTCAGGGAATAGATAGCGAGGCTATAAAAAGAAAAAGGAAGCAGGCTGTGCCAACTCTAATGACAACAGAGAAGAAGGTGCTAAGCGGAGAGGGAGGTGAATGGACCTCTGCTATGGCAGTCAAAGAAGCAAGAAGGTGCCTGCGGTGTTATGAGAAGGCATAATTATACCCAAAAGCAACAGGCCTAGCGAAAATTTTTGTTGTAGGTTGTAAGTTGTAGGTTGAAGAAGCAGAAGAGATAAGGCTCAAACCTACAACTTACAACATCCTAAACTTACAACCTCAGGCTCTCTTTGTAAACCTGATTTACTTGGGTATATATACAATGGATAAAAAAGAGATTAAAGAGAATGCCTTAAAGGAATGCTTTGAAAGAAATCCGAAGGTAACATTAGCCTTTATCTTTGGTTCTTATGCGACAGGATTTGCTCATAAAGAGTCAGATTTTGATGTGGCTGTTTATCTAAGGGAGTATCCCTGCTCTTTGCTGGCTTCTCAGGTCATCTACTATGAAAAGGGGATAATGCAGGAAGAGGATGAAATACGAAGTGAAGTTATACATATCGTCCATAAAGAGGTTGATTTAGTCTCTATAAATATAGCTCCAGCCAGTTTGATCTCTAATATTTTGAGGACAGGTATACCTTTAGTCATCAAGGATACAGGATTATACTGGGAGCTTTATTTAAGGGCGAGTAATGAGGCAGAGGATTTTTCAGAATTCTGCGAGGATTTTTATAAAATCTCAAGGAGTGCTAAATCTCTTATGCCTGATGCAAAGAATAAACTCC
>JAGUXG010000020.1 GCA_020061965.1 bacterium | reverse complement strand
GGATGACTTGGAGACCCATACCGGCTGAGGCTCTGGCGGCAGATGAACCAGCCGGACCCGCTCCAATTATCAGCACATCACAGGTTATTTGCATAGTTAATCACCTTCTTCAGCAACCCCAGTTTTAGTTCAGTCTGATTCTCAAACTTACCTGCTAAAGCTTCAGTTTCCTTATCAAGGTCATAACAGGTTCTGTTCTCTATATCAATCAGCACCCCTGGAATTCCAATCTCTCTAAACATCCGCTGTCGTTTAACAAAGAATGATTCACAGCAGCAGCCAATGTATGACTTTACCCCATCATCTTTACATCTCTTTAGGGTTGCCCGAAGGTGCTCGTAATTACGAATGGTGATAGGTGTTAGCCCTCGTTCCTCTGCCAACTCATAGGCTGTACCAACACTGCACTGACCACATTTAGAGCATCCACCATTATACCTATATTCACATCCTACCCGTTTGGCACAATATGGCAGGAGTAAAACCGACGGAAACTTCAGAATATCACAGAGTTTTCCATTCACTGTGAACAGATAGTTTGTTTCCTCTAAAGGAATACCCATCTCTGGATATTCAATCTTTTCCAAGGCGGATGAAAATACTCGGACAAAATCCCAGTAGGTTAATCCCGGCATCTGAGGCTGTCTGCTTTCAAAGAAGCGTTCAATCCTCTGGCTGACCTCGCCACAAGGGACATCCTTCAATTCTACCTCCAAATCGAATATGGTGCGAGTGGGAGAAATGAAGAAATCACCGGTAATCAGCGATTGTTTAACTAATTTCCGTTTAACATCAACTACCAATGATACCCTGATGATGCCGCCTTTAGCTTTATATGATGCTTGTAATGTTTGTCGCAGATTAAGTGATTCCCTGGCGGACTCAATCCAAACATCAGAGGCAAACTCGGTTTTCTTCTGCTCAAAAAGGTGTTGGACATATTCAGGCAACTCCATTTTCTCGAATCTGACCCCCAAAATCTCCTCAAAGCCCTCCTGTAACACATGCTTAATCTTTTTAAGAGGTGGTACTTCTCCCAATTCTTCTCGCAAACAGGTTACCCTCTGTCGCACAGACTCAAGTTCTTTATCCGCCAATTTTTCTGTAGGAATTCGCAGAGCCCTCATCATCGTATCCACATCAAAGTCTACTAACAGAGTTCCTTGAAACAGCACCGCACTATCCTCAAATATCCCGCCAGTTCCGGAAATCTTACGGCCGTTTACCTCAATATCATTTCGTGGTCTAAACTGGGCATCAACACCCAACCTTCTAAGTCCACAGCAGATCGCCTGACAAACCTTCTTTGTTATTTTATCTAGATGATAGCCAAAATCAGCTTTTTTCGCCACCAATTCCCAGCCAAGCTGAGACTCATCAAAATATATTGCGCCTCCGCCGGTGATGCGTCGGTTTATATCAATACCCCTTTGCTTGCAAAATTCTACCCGTACTTCCTGTTCAATAGTTTGGTGAAAACCAACCAGAACCGCTGGTGGTGAGAATTGGAGTAATCGCAGGGTGTTTGGAATTTCGTCTTTGGTCCTTGCCTCAAGTAAAGCCGCATCAAGGGCAATATTTTCTATTGCAGTGCGTCTGCCTGTATCAAGAAGTTTATAGCACATAAAATTATCGTTGACAGATGTATTTTGAATATACTAGCATATACTTATGAGAACAACCATTGACATAGACGAAAAACTTATAGAAAAGGCAATGGAACTAACTCATTGCAATACCAAAAAAGAGGCAGTTAATATCTCTTTGAACGAAATAATAAGGCAAAGACTAAAACAAGGACTTAAATCATTAGCTGGTAAATGTGACCTAAATCTTACCCTCGATGAACTCTATAAGATGCGAGAGGATGATACAGAATGCCTACCTTGATTGACACCTCTGTTTGGATAGCCTATGTTAGACCAAAGGCACCGGAAGAGTTAATAAAAAGATAGACTCTCTCATTGATGGAGATGAAGCCTTTACTTGCCCGATAATCATTCTTGAACTTCTAAGTGGAGCAAGGAATAAGAATGAATATAAACAACTTGAAGAAAAGTTTTCTGTTCTTCCAAATACTACCATCACTAATGAGGTTTGGAAATATGCTTGGTCATTATCCTTCAGCTTAAAAAGTAAAGGCATTACAATTCCTCTTACAGATATTATCATCGCCTCGGTTGCCCTTGTCCATGATTATCTACTGCTACACAAAGACAACCACTTTGAGGCGATAAAAGATATTGCTCCATTAAAGACCATTTTCTTCTCTTAGGTATACTCAAGAAACTTTAAGTTTACAGAAAAAATATGTGATAAAAGGGAGAATAGGATTCAAGGGTTTAAGTGATGGATCTCCTTGATTTCATCTCATCCTTGACCCCTCTCTTCCTTGAACCCTTCTAAGAACAAAATTTTTGCTAGACCTGATTTCTTCTCGGTATAAATGAACAACACATCTGACTAAACCTTACCTCAAGCCCTATCTCCTTAGCCATATTGACAATTCCTTCTGCTGGATAGGCAATCCCATCCAATCCTGCTTTCATTGCCAGTATATCTGTTTTAAGCTTGTGTTCACCCAGAGGACGCATACACCCTAACAATACTGGTGTATGGGGGAACAAGTGTCGTGCCTGCTTAAATACCTCACCCATTTCCTCAGGGCTTGGTGGAGAGACTTCAGCCATTCTTGTTTCTAACTGAGGCAACAAACCTACCAGAACTACAGCAGATACAGGATAGTGCGAGATAATCTCTAAAGCCTTGTATTCTCCCAGAATCCTTCCATAATGCAGACCAATGACTACATGGGGAATGGCTTTTATTCCATGCTCACACAAAAGTCGGAGGGAGTTTTCAAAATCCTCGCAATGGACATTTTTTAAATGATAGACATCTCGCAGGGTATCATCTGAACCTACTATATCCATCATCGCCCCATCAATCTTGGATTCCTTTATCTCTTGCACTGTCTCCTCATCCAATATCCCTAAATGGGCAACGATTTTAAAGCCAAACTCCTGTTTTATTCTGGCTATGGTTGGCAGAAAAGGTTTGATAGGCACTACACCATTTTTATTTGACCCGCCGCTGATAAGCATTCCCTTTGCCCCACGACCAGCAATCTCCTTGGCATAATCAAATAG
>JAGUXG010000021.1 GCA_020061965.1 bacterium | reverse complement strand
GGTCGTCCGGGAGACAGAACTCATCTCAAAGAAGGATATTGATGAAAAGGCTCAAGTCTGTATCTATAGCTCCAAATTCTCCTGCCTAAACACATCCAACCAAAAGCTATCCAATGGCCTCTACTTCTTCCAGATAACAGCCAGCCAAAATGGCAAATCTGTGAGTAAAACAGGAAGAATGGCGATAAGCAGATAAATTGGATAGCGAAAGCCCAATCTTATCGCTTTTACTTGCGATTGTATAAAAACAGTAGCAAGGAGCTGACAGCACTCCAAAGTAATAAGATGAAGAAGATATTGTTGGCAACAATAAGGGATAAATGCGGCAAATAATGGGGATACAGTCTGGGTAGCAGATGGGGTATAATGAAAAATTAAAAAGGAAATTGGTTTTTTATTTTTTTAAGACTTCCAGAATTCAGGAAGGGAATTAATTTAAGGAAGAGGTCGAAATGCGAGGAGGTGACTAAATGGCTACATTAGAGAAAGAAATTGGGTTAGAGCATCTTAATCTTATCCAGAGAAGATTAGAGATACTGGTTGGTGGAAGATTAAAAGATAGATATAAGATCCAGAAGGCAGCGGAATCTATCAATTCCTTAAGAAGAAAATGTGAGGGATTTGATAGTGTGGCTGAAATTAGAAAGTGGCGGGGGGAGATATAGGATGTTTGTGTTGGATGCAAGTGTAGTCTTAAAATGGTGGATTGAAGAAGAAGATAGTGATAAGGCTATTTGGATACTCAATAGATATAAGGAAGAGATGCTTGAGATAGCGGCACCAGACCTTCTGATATATGAAATTGCTAATGTTTTAAGATATAATCTAAGATTTACAACAGATGAAATAAGAGAATGCATTAAGGATTTGTTGGAACTTGAGCTAGACATAATTGCTCCGGTTGAAATTGTAATAGATTTGGCTGTTGAAACAGCCCGCCAAAGGGAAATATCGTTCTATGATGGTCTCTATGTTACCATGGCTCAAGGCTTAGGTTTTCAGCTGATTACCGCTGATGAAAAGCTATATCAGAAGGTAAGAGACCTGCCCTTTGTGAACTTATTAAAGAAATTGGAGATAAGATGAAGGGGGTTTTAGCAGGTTTGGTTTTGGTGGGAGGGGTAGAGGCTTGGGCACAGGGGTCTATTACGGTTTATAACCCTGATGGTAGCTTTATTGTATTGGCACATGCACTACAATTTAAGATGGAATAAATGCCTGCCATAATTCTGGCACTGTATCTGTTGCAGATGGGATATATACTGGAGGCAACAATAAGAATTTAACCTGGATAGGGAAGCATATCACGGTAAGGTTTGAGAATGGAGCCACAAACTGCATCATTGACTGCGAGAATTCAGGAATGGGGTTTTATTTTTATGACACAGGACAGAATAGCACAGACCTTATTCAGGGGTTTACAACATGTCTATGAGGGTGGCGGAATCTCCTGCCATAATAATTCCTCCCCATCCATTACAAACTGCACAATATCAAACAATACTGCTTGCTATTAATGGTAACTGTTTTTATATTATTAGTGTCAATTTGTGTTTATTCGTGGTTAAAGATAAAACAATATTGTGGGGTCTGATTCCACAAAATTCGAGGAGGTAAACTATGTCTATATTTGTTGACAAAGTATTTGGCGAAGCTCTGTCACTTCCTGCTGATGCACGAGTAAATTTGGTTAAAGAATTACTTACCAGCTTGAATCTTCCCACGCAGGCGGAAATTGATCATCTCTGGGCAGAGGAGGCTGAGCAACGGGTGTCCGAAGTTGACAGAGGCAAGGTGGAACTTGTCTCTGGGGAAAAGGTCTTTGCAAAAATACGCGAAAAGTACCAACGATGAAATTCTGCTTTCATCCGAAGGCTGAAGAGGAGTTTGACAAGGCTGTGGAGTATTACGAAGAGTGCCAAGTGGGTCTTGGTCTCGAATTTGCCGAAGAGGTCTACCTTACGATTGCTCGTGCTATTCAGTATCCTGATGTTTGGTCGACAATGTCGAAAAATACGCGACGCTGCTTAGTAAATCGATTTCCGTACGGCATAATCTATCAGGTTAAGTCCGATATGCTTCGCATCATTGCAGTTGCCAACCTTCATAGACGGCCGGGTTACTGGAAAGATAGGGTAAAGCGGGAGAACTAAGTTGAGAGAAAAGGTTATTCTATGTTTCAAAATGATTATAAGCTTTTGCACTTATGGAGTGCGAAAGCCAGAGCTTATCGCTTTTACCTGGGGTTGGCAAAGTTAAGATGAAGAGGGTTTTATTTCTAGTTTTTGCAATATTGGTAGCAGGTTTTGCAAAAGCAACAGACCTCTATGTGCCATTGCAGTATCCGACTATTCAGGAAGGGATAAATGCGGCAAATAATGGGGATACAGTCTGGGTAGCAGATGGGATATAATGAAAAATTGTAACTATTTACCCAAGTGAAGGAATCCATTGCAAAAAAGGATTCAAGGGGGGACAGTCTTTCAAGGATTTAATAATTTCGCTTTCACTCGACCCCTCGACCACTTGAACCCTTTTAAGCTTAAATTTTCGCTAGACTTGATTTCTTTGGGTATAGTTAAATTGGGAGGTGATTTATGGTTATAGGAATGTTGGGTGTGTGTCTTACGGTCTTGAGTATAATCCTTGCCTATATCTGGAAGGGTAATCAAAAGATGGAGAAGGCTATTTTAGATGGTCAAGAAAGGCTTGAGGAAGGCCTAAAAATTCTTGAGGAAGGGCAGAAGGAAATAGCCAAAATAGTTAAAGAGGGTCAAATAGAACTTGCCCAGATGCTCCTTAACCAGACAAGGATATTAGAAAGAATAGAGGGGAAGATTCCAGCACCTTCGGGTTGAATGATATGGAGTGTATCATCATGACGAAAAATAAGAATGAAGAGGGTTTTGGCTGGATTGGTTTTGGTGATAGGGGTAGAGGCTTGGGTAGAGGGGTCTGTTACGGTTTATAATGCTGGACTATGTTGAAAAGGAGGTGGCAATTAAGATGCCAAATATTGCAAGGGCAATTTGTGATAACGGAAAAGTGCAGTTTAAGGATAAAGTGCCAAAAGGAAGATTTGAAGTTATAGTTACCTTTCTTGATAAAGGTAAAAAAAAGAGAAAAGATTTTAATCCGGTTGCTTTTGGTATATGGAAAGGGAGGGAGGAGACAAAAGATAGTGTCATGTGGGTGAAAAACTTACGAAAAAGATGGGGTTTGAGGAAAAGCGAATGAAAATCATAGATACAGATATTCTAATTGACTATCTGAATGGGAGTGATGAGGCCCAACTCTTCATATTTTCTATCCCAAAGAAAGATCGCTGTATTACTGTTATTACTATGATGGAACTCCTTT
>JAGUXG010000050.1 GCA_020061965.1 bacterium | reverse complement strand
TTCGTAGGCTTACCCTTGCTATTGGATAGAGAAGGAATAGCATAAAAGGCACGGTAAGCCATTGAATGGCCATCAATGAGGTATAGTCTTTTCATTTCTCTTGTCTTTGTTGACTTCAACCCTTTGATTCTCTTTCAATTCCAAATTCACACCACCAATTATCTTCTCATTCAAATCTACCCCTTCTAAAACCTCAACAAACTCATCCTCTTCGCTCCGTATCCCAAGGGTTATTGCCTGTTTTCTGACTACCTTTTCCCTGTATAAAAAGAGATAGGGCTTGCCATCATCTTCATATCGTATCACCCCATAAGGCACTTTAATGGCATTATCTTTCTCCTCCAAAATTATCTCACCATATATCCTTTTATTTATACCAAAGGGCAGACTATTTCCTGCTGTTTTATCCAATCTAACCATTACCTTAAAATAGTCTTTTTCTGTCTGATATCCTCCATAATAACCTCCTTCTACGCCTTTCTCTTCCTCAGAAACCATACTTATCCCTTCTATTCTTCCTGAAAACTGTTCTGTTGAATAATACTCTTTTTTGATGACAACCTTTTGACCCACCTTTATCTTCCCGATATTCTCCCCGGAAACCTTCAAAATAGGAATAAGCTCCTCTGGATTAGCCAATGTTATCAATTCATAGCCCTTGACTACTATCTCGTCATTCTTCACATTAACCTTTGTTATCACCCCATCAAATTTAGCAGAAATCTCTTTAGAGATAAGTTGTTCCTTGAGTCTTTTTACCTGATTCTCCTTTTTTATTATATTGAGCCTTTCAATCTCTAATAAGGCTAAGGCATCCTGCTTCTGTTTTTTTGTACTGCTTTCTTCCCGTAGCAGATTTATCTCCTCTGTCTCTAATTCCTGATAGGCAATGACACCCAATTCATACAATCTCTTTGCCAGATCATATTTCCTTTTTGCCTTTTCTAAGTTTATCTCAAGGCACTTTTCATCCTGACCAGATTCATAAGATTCCTTTAATATCCCATACTTTTTTTGTGATATGTGGAGGTCTTGGTCCATCTCATCAAGACCTTCTCTTATTATCTTGATACTCTCCTCATCAGGTGTAATGAGAATTATTGGCTCGCCTTTTCTTACTATTGAACCTACCTGAACATTCTTTGAGAGCTGAATTTTACCAGATATTGGAGCATCTATTCGCACTACGCTTTGTGCCTCAACATTGCCATTTGCCATTATCTTACTCATCATCCTTCCTTTTTCTGGAAGAATAGTTTCGACCAAAGGCATCTTCTTTACCTCCACAAAGTGTCTTCTTGCATAGAAAATTCCTGCAAAAATACATATTGCGATAGAGAAAAGAAAGATTTTCTTTTTCATTTTTGGCATACCTCATAAAAAGATATTAGGTCTCCTTGCAGGGATAATAGCCTCATCCCAATCAAAAGGTTTTCAATCTCAATACCTACCATTTCTCCTAATACCTTATTATATCTTTCGATGATATTATTCAGCTCAGATTGAGAGATTGCTCCCATCTTAAACTTAAGTTTTCCTGCTTCTAATAGGGAGGTTGATGCCTTTTTCATCTCACTTAAAAGCTCCTTCTTCACCTTTATTAAATCAGCCTCTTTATATATCTCTCGCATCTGTCTCTCTATCTTTTTCTGTAACTCTTTGAGGTTATTTCTTTCCATCTCAAGTTCTGCTTGCTGTATTTTAAGGTTTCTCTTATATGCCCCCCGGTCATAGATCTTATATTCTGCTTTTATTCCTACTTTATCCTCATCATCTTTAATTCTTGAGGAAAAAAGGGGTATTTGAGAGGAATGGCTTACTTCTAAGAAAAAAGATAGATTTTTAGACAACCTTGCCTCTTTCAAATCGGATTCTTTTCTAAAAAGGGAAAGCTCTGCCTCCATTAGTTGATACTTTGTTGCTCTATCTATACTTTCATTTATTGGAGGTAAGATTTCAAAGAATGGCTTAATTTCTGAAATGATGGTAAACTCCATATCTTCTTCTGTCCCCAAAAGCCTCAAAAACTCTTCTTTAGCTTTTCTTAAATTCTCTTCTTCAGCAAGTATATTAAATCTATCCAATTTATTTTGTAACTCAAGGTCAATATAATCTACCTTAGAAATCTCTCCATTCTTATATCTTAACTCGGCAATAAGTAATAATTTCTCTTGCTCATCAATCTTTTTTTGAATCAGTTCAATAGATTTTTCCTGTTTAATAAGAGCAACATAGCCCTGAATTATCTGCATTATGAACCCCTCTTTGGCGGACTCAAGAGACCTTAGAGAAAGGCTATAATCATTATTGGCATCCCTCAATATCCTTCTATTAGCTAATATCTCCTTTGGGGAAAGGGGTTGAGAAAAATTGAGACTATAGGTCATTTCTCCCTCAGTTTGTTCTCCATTATCTGTAAGGTTATAGCTATTCTTCAAAGATATTACGCCGCCTGTCTTTCCTATAAGAAATTTTTGCTCTGCATCCACATTTGCCTTTATCTCCTTAGAGATGGACAGGGAAGAGTCTATTGATGGATGGCTATACTCTCTCTTTATATTGAGATATGAATTTTGAACAGAACTTACTTTTGCCTTTTGTTCAAGAAGAAATTTCTTATTATTCGTCAGGCACATTCTTACCGCCTTCTCTAAAGAGATATTTTGCTCATTAGCAAAAGTTTTTGGCAAGATAAGAATAAAGAGAATGCCCAATATCTGGCAATAAAGTTTATTCATTGACGAGTCCATCCTTTAAGTGTATGACCTTTTGAGAGATTAAACTGACTGATGGATTGTGGGTAACTATTATTATCGTCATTCCTTCTTTATGTAAAGCCTTAAAGATAGCCAATATCCTTTCAGAATTCATAGAATCAAGGTTTCCAGTCGGTTCATCAGCTAATAGTAGTTTTGGTGAGCCAACCAATGCCCGAGCAATAGCCACCCTTTGCTGTTCTCCACCAGATAGCTCCTGCGGTGTATGCTGTATCCTATCTTTTAACCCCACCTTTTCTAAAACCTCCATTGCCCTTTTCTTTCTAACCTTTTCTGGTATCCCAGCATAAATAAGAGGCAGCTCAACATTTTCCAGTAGATTATGGCCATCTAAAAGATGGAAGCTCTGAAAGACAAAGCCTATATGGGCATTTCTTGTCTCAGAGAGCTTACTATCAGACAATGTATGAATATCCTTCGAATCCAAACGATAGCTTCCATCTGTTGGCTTATGCAGGCACCCAATGATATGGAGAAGGGTTGATTTGCCACTTCCAGATTGCCCCATAATAGACAAGAACCCCCCTTTATCAACAGAAAGGGATACACCTCTTAAAGCATTAACAGCAGATTCTCCCTTTTTGTATATCTTGGTTATATTATGTAATTGGGGTATCTACTTAACACCCCCCTACTCTAAAATAGGATCTAATTCATAGATTTCGTATGGCTTCTATGGAGATCACGACCAAGCACAGGGGCAG
>JAGUXG010000207.1 GCA_020061965.1 bacterium | reverse complement strand
CTTCTGCTGGTATCTCTGCTGGAATCTCCTGTTGTAGTGGCTCTTCATCACTTAAAATATCTTCTATGCTCTCTTCTGTTGGTATCTCTGCTGGCTCTTCAGGTATCTCCTCAGCACCAAGAATATCCTCTAAACTCTCTTCTGCTGGTATCTCTGCTGGAATCTCCTGTTGTAGTGGCTCTTCTGGTAATTTTTTTTCAATAAGAAGATCATCTTCCAACAATTCCTCTCCTGATAACTTAACATCAGCAAGAGAACCTTCGTCTTCTAAAGAAAATCCTTCCTCTGGTCTTAGGAGTAAATCTTCTATGGATAGCTCTTCTTCAGGAGAATAGGCTGGTTCTTCTTCTTCCTTCTCTTCGATAGGCTCTTCTTCCACAGCAACCATTTCAGACAGGAGTTTTTCAATCTCTAAAGCCTCGCTTTCTTCTAATGCGCTTTCTGGTTCTATGGCTTCTTTTTCGCTTTCAGGAGAAAACCTATTTGCTTCACTCAATATATCTTTCATCTTCTTAAAAAAATAGCGGCGCAGGGATTTGAACCCCGGACCCCGCGGATATGAGCCGCGTGCTCTAACCAACTGAGCTACACCGCCATTTTTGATTTTAGTAACTATTATCAGTAAGTGTCTTGCTTCCTACGGTATAGGTTGATACCTTTTCAACTATAGCCTCCATATCAGTCTTTTTCGCCCCATCCTCTTTCCCTGTCCCCTTGTCAGCCTTCTCTTTCTCCTTATATTTCTTTGTAAAGCAAAGAAATATTATCATAAAAGCAATGAGGCTGTCAACCCAAAAGACTTATGCCAAGAATAAATTGAGATTGCAACTTGTCTAAGATGCGGATAGTTCGCAGGCAGGGGGATTAAACAACAAGGCAAAGAAGTGATGGGTCTATGGTAAGTATGAGTCATTTCTTCTTTGCAGTCACCATTTATCTCCTTATTGATTTACGCCCTGTATTCTGGGCTGTCAATCATCTTCACTTTCTCGTAGAAGACAATCCCCAGCGTCTGATATGGTCAATCACATCTGGGTCGCTAATTTGATGAAAGATGGATAGGTCAAAGATGTAAGGCAGGAGCAGCTCGTCTATCTCGCCCATAACCTCATTTCATGGATGCTTCCTTTCGGTAAATGGCTTTAGCGTTTCGAGCAGTTGCTTAAACTGTACATAGTGGCTTTCCATAATCTTATGCGCAATGTCGCTAGCGATATCGTTGTTGTAGGTATAAGAGCAATGCCTGGGTAAATGGTTACACCGTTGTATCCAGCAAATCTCTTGTGTGATCATTGAAACTCCATATACTTATCGAATAAACTTTGCTAAAAACAGGCTTATTTCCCAAAGGAGGATAATAGGGATAGTGACTGCTAACATCGTGATTGGATTCCAATCAGGGGTGATGATTCCAGAGAAGACCAAGATTCCAAGATAGACAAACTGCCATTGCTTACGAAGTTGTGCCACTGATAGGAGTTTAATCTTTATCAAAGAGATGACCAAGATAGGTGCCTGTAAGATTGCCCCACAAATAACCACTACCCAAACAATAAAAGAGAGAAGATGCTCTGCTCGTAGTGCCTTTATCGGCACGCCTCCAGCTTGCCCTGATAACCACTTCAGGCTATAAGGAATTACAACCCAAAGACCAAACCAGCCACCTATTATAAACAAAAGCGAGGCAGCAATCACCACCGGCAGGACGACCTTCTTCTCTCTGTTTGTCAGACCAGGGATGATAAAGGAGAGAATCTGATGAAGGATAACTGGAGCAGAGAACAAGATGGCACAGAATAAAGAGACCTTCATCTTCACCATTAGAGGCTCTAAGGGCGAAAGATAGAGAAACTCTATGCCGCAAAAGGATTTTATAGCCTGAAGAAGTCTATTGGAAAAGAAGTAGCATGTTGTCGTTGTTATAAAAAGAGAGCAAAGGATTATAATCAGCCTTCTTCGTAGCTCTTCCAAATGCCCAAAGAAGTTTTTGGCGCTATCAGCCACTTTTCTCTTTATCCGCTGAAATCTTCTCTACATCCTCAAGACTCTTCTTAGCCTCTTCATCTGCACCAGAAAGACCCTTCTTGAAATCTCGGATGCCTTTGCCAAGGGCACCACCAATTCCAGTAAGTCTTTCTGCTCCAAAGATGACTAAGGCAATGAGAAGAATAAAACCGAGCTCTGTGGGACCAAGACCTGCTATCATTTCTATATTCTAATCTCCTTGTCCCTAAAAGTCAAACAAAAAAAGAAAGCGAGTTACACCAAAGTAGAAATGTCCTATTCTGCGTTAGTTAAAATAGCTCTTTTTCTCTCTGTTTGTATCTATGTAGATTTATCTAAATCTTCTTCATGGATTACTAATGGAGGAATATATATCTTCCTCACTGAACTTTGGCAAATTTGCAAAACTTTTTCAAGATGATGGGGAAAAGTCGTAAATATACCCAATTAAACTTGTTTACAAAAAAATATGGGATAAAAAGTGGAATCCTTTATAAAGGATTCCAAGGATTCAAGGGTTTGAGTGATGGATCCCTTGATCTCATCTCATCCTTCACACTCCTCGACTCCTTGAACCCTTTTAGCTTAAATCTTTGCTAAGGCTGATCTATTTTGGTATAATTTCACTTTTCACTTTTCACTTTTCACTATTATACTTATTCTATGACTCTTTCACTTGTCGAAGAGGCTCTACAGATTATTCAAGAGGCAAAGAATAGGACATCTAACTTAGACAGCGAGATAATTGTT
>JAGUXG010000180.1 GCA_020061965.1 bacterium | reverse complement strand
TTGTTCCATAACATCGATAGTATACCAAATTGAATCGGGGAACATAAGTACTTTTTTACTGTTTTTTTACACTTTTCATAGGGGGGTCTGAACTGTTACTTTTTTTTATCACCCAAACCCATATTTTGAACACCATATATTCCTCCGTCTATCTTTCTCCTTTTTCCATTTTCAATGATGGAGTATTCAATAAAAGGGTTCCATGAACCATCAGAGTCCTTGATTAACATGCCATCAGGATATTCTGGCATATCTTCTCCTTGTTGGATATGGTCTATGCTGGCAGGGATTGCCTTTTCTGGTGAGAAACCATGGCGTCTTACAGAAGCAGAAGAAAGAAACCTCCTCTTATTGCCATCAAGGATGAGGTAATAGTTGTCCGCATCCTTGATGAGAGTTCCATCCCTATAGAGTTTAATAGAGCCTCCATCAGGAATAAGGTTAAACTCATCTTTTCCAATCACCTTTACCTCCCTGTAATCTATTCCCATGACTTCCCTTGTCTCCTGGTCAGCAAGTTGTATCTTCCTTCCTTTCTGAAGCAGATATGTCTCTCCTTGCTCTTCTTTAATCAGCACATCCTCTCCATAAGCCTGGCTGAAATACCCCTCTAAGTCTTCAGAATTGATCCTGTTATCCTCTTTTAGATCAAGGTTCTTGTAGCCTGTCTTGAGAATAGCCATAATCTTATCTTCCCAACCCTCATCTCCTGCCATCTTACCATAGAAACCCCTGAAAATGGCAAAGTCCTTCATATCTACTAAGCCATCCTTATCAAGGTCATACCTTGTCGGGTTTGTATTATAGGCATTACGAAAGGCCATAAAATCATAAAGGTTTATCTGCCCATCGTCATTAAAATCACCATTCTTTGCTCCCATCCTAAGATAGGAGGCATCCTCCCAGCCTAAGGAATCTTTTGTCTTTCCCAGGGCATAAGAAAAGAAATCAGGGTTTATTGAGCCATCCTCTTTCTTCATTATGATTAGAGACGTTCTGGAAGGGATAAGCTCTGCTTCTTCTTTGGAGAGAGATGCAGTTACAGGAGAGGTGATATTTAACCTTGTCAGCCGATCCTCTTTGCCGATGAGTCTCTTTCTTCCTTCTTGTATAAGATAAAAGGTATTCTCAGTCTTGATAAGGCTTCCTGTTGGAAAGAGCCCCTTAAAATAGAAGGCAAGGTCATCCTCTGTAACCCTGCCATCACCCGTCAGGTCAAAGTTCTTATAGCCTGTATTTGGGATTATTTCTTGCTTGGTTTTATCTTCCCAACCAATATCTCCTACCTTTTTTCCATAAGCCTCTTTTAAAAGCTGAATCTCCTTTAGGTCTTTTAAGATGGCAAATAGGTCTTCTTTGTCTATCTTCTTATCTTGGTTAAAATCTTGCCTCTTTGCTCCTTCTTTAATAAGCTCAATCCTATCCTCCCAGCCAGGCTGACTATTTCTCTTTCCCCTAGCCTTCTTGACCTCATTTGTATCCTTCTGGTCTATTCTTCCATCCTTGTTCACATCATACCTTGGGTTATAATCTCCCATTTTGAAATTTTTATAAACCAGCCAAAGATCATACCAATTAACCATTCCATTCCCACTCACATCTGCATTTTTATACCCCAAGATAACCTTTCTTTCATCCTCCCAGCCAGAGTCTCCCTCTTTTTTACCAATAGAATCATTGACCTTTAAGAGATCATTTGCTTTATCAGGAGAGATAGTTTTTATGTCATCAATATCCACCTTGCCATCAGAGTTTTTATCAAGGTTCTTGTAGCCTGTATTGGGTATGGGAATCTCTTCTACCCTATCCTCCCAGCCTATATCAACAGAGCTCTTTCCCAAAGCCTGATTGAAAAGTTTGATAAAATCCTTTCCCTTGATGAGATTGCCCTTTTCACCTGCATAAGTCTGGGGACTCATCCCTATCTCATTTGCCTTCATTTTACACCTCCAAATTAAATTGTCCACAGTCCATAGACTTAGCGGATATTTTGCCATTGACTATGGACTATCGACTATGGACTCTTTAAGATAGTCCATGGTCCATAGTCATTTTGTTGTTCTCTTAGCAAAAAATTTTTTAAGTTTTTTTCTAAAAATGCCGATATATAAATAGAAGGAGAAAAAGATGAATAAGACGCCCGCCAGGTGCACTTTTTCTCCTCTTTTTTCCTCAAAAAAATAGAGAAGGATCCTTTTTCAAGGTTCCCCCCTTTTTTTATATATTGGCATTTTTTCAAAAAACCTTTAAGGAAATTTTAGAATGGAAGAATTGGGTAGCATTAAGAACTTAAGGTGTGGCTGTGTCATTATAAAGGAAGGGAATATTATCTCTCTGGGGATGAGCATTAAAGACTCGGATGCTGATATTCCTTCTTTTTCTGTAATGTATAGGTTTGAGTTTTATCCTTTGGCTTCGTATCCTTTAATCAGGCTTTACCTTGAACTTTTTAGTCCCAAACATAAAGACCCGCTGAAATCTGAAGCCTTGTTTGATGTCGCGAAGGATAAGGTCTTTATTTCCATACTTGCAAGACAACCATCCCTCAATCTACATTTTTTTAACCCTCAAGGTCTGTATATCTTTTCTAAGGAGATCCCATTCTTTCCTTCACAAAGAGAGATATTGGAAGAGGTAATAAAGGAGGCAGAGACCCAGCTTTCATTCATCCCTGAGTCCCAAAGGAATATAGACATATCCCTCATGGATTTTTATGCATCTTACCCTCTCTAAAAACTTAAATAAAATTGGGTATCAAAATGATCTCTTCTATCCCTTGTATCCCTTGCTTCCCATCTCCTCTTTTGGATACTCTGACCTTGCGTGGAATAGGCTGGTAAGTATATGGACAAATGATTGAGAAATCTTTGTCAGGTCTTTCATTGCCAGATCGCACTCATCTAACTCTCCTGAAACAAACTTCTCCTTGATCAAGTGCTTGACTAAATGTTCTATGCGGGCAGGCGATGGCTTTTCTAATGTGCGGGATGCAGTCTCTACGCTATCTGCCAACATTATAATCCCTGCCTCCTTAGTCTGGGGCTTTGGCCCTAAGTATCTAAACTCTTCTACATTAGGCTCTTCTCCGATCTGCCTTGCCTGATGATAAAAGTAGGTCATTACTGAGGTTCCATGGTGCTGTCTAATGATCTCAATGATCTCAAATGGCATCTTTTTTGCCTTAGCAATATCAACGCCTCTCTGAATATGTGACCTTAAGACTGTGGCAGAAAGGGTTGGTTTTATCTCGGAATGAGCATCTTTATCCCTTTGGTTCTCTGAAAAGTATATTGGGTTTGTTATCTTGCCTATATCATGGTAGTAGGCTGACACCCTTGCCAATAATGGGTTTGCACCGACTAAAGATGCAGAAGACTCTGCCAAATTTCCAACTAAGAGCGAGTGGTGATATGTGCCTGGTGCTTCAAGGAATAGGTCACGCAGGAGTGGCGTGTTCAGGTCAGACAGCTCAAAGAGCTTGAAGTTTGTCGTCAGAAGAAAGTAGTTTTCAAACAAAGGGAGTGCTCCATAGACCACCCAATAGACAATGATGCCATTAAGAATCCCTAAAAGTGTTTTTGATTTCAAGGTTAAGACTATTGGTTCTTGATAGATAAACTGAAAAGCAAGGAGCAAAAGACCATTTGTCAATGCGATGACCAATCCAATCTTTGCTGTCTCGCTCCTTGCCCTGACAAAGGGGATGATAAAGATAGCAAAAAGCCCTGAGAGAAAGAAGAAGAGTGTTATCTCAAGCCGAAAAGAAGACATAATGCCAATAAGAAGACTGATAATACTGGTAAAGAAGATAGCCACGGCGCTAGAGACAAGAAAGGCAATAAGAAGCGAAGATGCTGCAAAGGGGAAAGGGTAGATTGCCAACCAAGGTGCGTAATTTAACAAGAGTCTGACAGAACCTATTGTTACCACAGCAATTAAGAGAAGGACAAAGAGCTTTCTTTTATCAGCCAATAACTCCTTTTGATAGCAAGCAAGATAGAGACTAAACCCGATAATACAAAGAAGAAAGGTGATGAAAAAGCCAAATATTGTCTTCGTATTGGTCTTTTTGTTCATCTCTTGGATAGCTTTGAGTTTCTTCTCCATCATCCTATCTATCACTTCACCCTCAGCCACAATCTTTTCACCTTTTTGAACAAGAATTCTTACAGGAGATATCCCAAGCCTCATTCTCTCTCTCTCTGCAAATGTTGTTTTCTCATCAAACTTGAGGTTTGGCTCTAAATAGTTTTTAGCTATATTCCAAGAAAGCTCAGATAGGGAAGAAAATGGTGGAAGGGAGAGATTAAGCTCCTTTGCTGTCCGGGTCTTTATCTCGGAGAAGAGGTATATATCCTCTAAGCTACGAATTATTCTCTCT
>JAGUXG010000176.1 GCA_020061965.1 bacterium | reverse complement strand
CCGTAAAGCCTGTTTGACCTTCTTTGGAAATCTTCATCTTTACAAAGAGGAATTATCCACCCTTTACTAAAAATTTCCAGATTATTGGCAAAAATTTTTGGTAAACCTGTTGCTTTTGGGTATACCTCTTTCTTTCTTTTAGTAACTACTGAACTTCCAGTAAGGTAGCACGAGGCAGATTGGGCAAAAGTTTCTTATCAATCTATTTGGTAGATTCCAAATGCGAAAAATAACCCATTGCAATTATATTGAGAAGGCAGAATACTGGGCTTTATCTTGGGAACAGTGGTGTGGAATTAACACTAAGTATTGACATTAAGAGCTTGCAGTGATATAATTTTCGGAGTTTTCTGTAGTTTTTATAAGGAGAGATTATGTCAGAAATAACTATACCAGAAGAAGAGATAGAAGAAGAAAAGGTAGTAACAGCTTTTATTGAGGAGGAGATGAAGACCTCCTATCTTGCCTATGCTATGTCTGTCATTGTAGGCAGGGCTTTGCCTGATGTCAGAGATGGCTTAAAGCCTGTTCATAGAAGAATACTCTATGCTATGTCTGAATTGGGGCTTGCCTCCAATAAGCCGCACAAAAAGTCAGCCAGGGCTGTGGGTGAGGTTCTTGGAAAATACCATCCACACGGAGATGTTGCTGTCTATGACGCTATGGTCAGAATGGCACAGGACTTTTCCTCTCGGTATCCATTAGTTAACGGTCAGGGTAACTTTGGTTCAGTAGATGGCGACCCACCTGCAGCTATGCGTTACACAGAGGTGAGGCTGGCAGCAATCGCTGAGCTTCTTCTCACTGATATTGAGGCAAAGACAATAGATTGGACAGCAAATTTTGATGCCAGCCTGAAGGAACCTGTTGTTTTGCCAGCACTCCCTCCAAACCTTTTGATAAATGGCTCAGTTGGAATAGCTGTAGGCATGGCCACAAATATCCCGCCGCACAACCTTAAAGAGGTAGTGGAAGCAATTATCGCTCTGATTGACAACCCAAAGCTCACCTTAGATGAGCTATTAGAGATACTTCCAGGGCCAGACTTTCCTACAGGAGCCATAATCTGTGGCAGGGAAGGAATAGTAGATGCGTATAGAACAGGAAAAGGATCAATCACATTGAGGGCAAAAGCAACGATAGAAGAGCCAGAACATGGAAAAGATAAGATTATCATCACTGAGATTCCATACTATGTGAACAAAACCAATCTCATCACCAAGATTGTTGAGGTGGCAAAGGAGAGGGAATTGGGGCTTTCAGAGGTAAGGGATGAGTCAGACAGAGAAGGGATGAGGATTGTCATTGAGGTAAAGAGGGATGAAAATGCTCAGGTCATATTAAATCAGCTTTATAAGCACACCCAACTTCAGACAGCCTTTGGTATAATCAACTTAGCTTTGGTCAATGGGATGCCAAAGGTTCTTCCAATTATGGAGATGATGGGTCTTTATGTTGAACATCGGGTTGAGATAATCACCAAAAGGAGCAGGTATCAATTAAGGGTTGCTGAGGAGAGGGCACATATCTTAGAGGGGTTAAAGATTGCCTTGGCTCATATAGATGAGGTTATCCAAACGATTCGTAGTTCAAAGGATACACAGGAAGCAAAGAATCAATTAGTGGCTAAATTCAGCCTTTCTGTCCATCAGGCTCAGGCAATCTTGGAGATGCAACTGCAGAGCCTTACCAAACTTTCAGGAAAGAAGTTAGATGATGAATACCTTGAGCTTATCAAGAAGATCTCCTACCTGAACTCCATCTTAGCCTCAAGGCAGAAGATATTGGAGATAATCAAGGTTGAATTGAAAGAGCTTGCTTCCAATTTTGGAGATGAAAGAAGGACAAAGATAATTGCCCAAAAAGAGGATTTCAGGATAGAAGACTTTATAGAAGAGGAAGATGTGGTTATCACTATCTCTCATTCAGGATATATCAAGAGAATCCCTATCACCATTTACAAGAAGCAGAAAAGGGGTGGTGTTGGCGTGGCTGGTGCAGAATTGAAGGAGGAGGATTTTATCAAAGACCTGTATATCGCCTCAACCCATGACTTTCTCCTCTTCTTCACAAGCCAGGGCAGGCTCTATTGGCTCAAGGTGCATCAGATTCCAGAGGCAGGAAGGCTTTCCAAAGGGAAGGCCATAGTCAATCTCCTCAATATCCTGCCAGGGGAGACGATTGCCTCAACTATTCCTGTCAGGGAGTTTGATGAAAGGTTTGTAATCATGGCTACAGAGAGGGGAATAATAAAGAAGACACCACTAAATCTATTCAGGAATCTTCGGGCAAAAGGAATTATAGCTATGGGCATAAGGGAGGGTGACAAGTTGCTGAAGGCTGAGCTGACAGGGGGCACAGACGAGGTCATCCTTGCAACTGCAGGAGGAAAAGCACTCAGATTTAATGAGAAAGATTTGCGACCCGTTGGAAGAATAGGTTCTGGAGTGATTGGAATCAGGTTTGAAAAAACAAATAGATTGGTAGGTATGGAAGTGATAAGAGAAGGTAGGAGCTTGCTCTCTATCACAGAAAATGGCTTTGGAAAGAGAACATCTGCCTCTGCCTATCGCCTGCAAAAGAGGGGAGGAAAGGGTGTCTTAGATATAAAGACAGATGCGAGAAATGGCTCTGTGGTCTCTATCCTTGAAGTGAAAGATGATGATGATGTGGTTGTAATCACCTCATCTGGAATGGTGATAAGAATGCCTGTCTCAGGGATTCGCCTGATAAGTAGGAACACAAAGGGTGTCTCTATCGTCCGTTTAAGAAAAGACGATAAAGTCGTTGCCTGCGCCACCATTGTCAAAGAGAATTAACAGTCACTTTTCACTATTTCCTGTTCTTTTAGTAAACTTAATATACCCAAGTAAATCAGGTTTACAAAAAGATCCTGAGGTTGTAAGTTTAGGATGTTATCTGTTCTACTTCTTCAACCTACAACCTGCAACAAAGATCTTCACCAGACCTCGTGTTCCTTGAGTATACTTGGGTATAAACACTTGAACCATAGAACCTTTGATCCCTTTTATCGCATATTTTTTCGGTAAATCAGTTTTCATTGAGCATAGCTTAAATTTTGCCAAGGCTGATTTATGTGGGTATATGTTGGCGCAAACTAAAAGAGTGCTTCTGGCTATGAGTGGTGGGGTTGACTCATCTGTCTCGGCATGGATGCTTAAAAAGGAGGGTTATGAGGTTATTGGCGTGACGGCAAACCTTTTTGCAACGGCTGATAAATGCTGCTCAGAGAGTGATGCAAAAGATGTGGCAGATAGAATAGGGATTCAGCATTTTACTTTAGACTTAAAGGATGAGTTCAAAAAAGAGGTGATTGATTACTTTTTGGATGAGTATATAGAAGGACGCACCCCCAACCCTTGTGTTGTCTGTAACTCAAAGATAAAATTTGGCATCCTGCTCAAAAAAGCTCGTGAGTTGGGTGCAGATTATATTGCTACAGGCCATTATGCTAAGATAGGAGAGGAAGATAGTAGATTTATACTCAAAAAAGCGTTTTATGTCCAAAGGGATCAGTCATACTTTCTCTATCGGCTTTCACAAGAACAGCTCTCCCATGCCATTATGCCACTCGGAGATTATAGGAAAGAGGAAGTGCGGAAGATAGCCGCATCAGTCAACCTGAAAGTCCACAATAAACAAGATTCTCAGGAGATATGTTTTATTCCAGATGG
Organism: bacterium; assembly: GCA_020061965.1. Classification (GTDB taxonomy): domain Bacteria; phylum UBA9089; class UBA9088; order UBA9088; family JAGUXG01; genus JAGUXG01. The sequence goes on along the minus strand of JAGUXG010000176.1, from coordinate 279 downwards.
AGACTATAGAGACTTTATAAGAGAGAATCTCCCAAAGGTAGAGTCTGGCCCTATTCTTGATAGAGAAGGGAATATTCTTGGAGAACATAAAGGTATTTATCTCTATACCATAGGTCAGCGTAAAGAACTGGGCATCTTTCTCAAAAAACCCTTGTATGTGATTGGAATAGACAGAGTGAAGAATGCAATAATTGTTGGAGAGAGAGAAGAGACCACTTCATTAAGTTTAGTGGCTGGCAGCTTGAACTTCATAAGCATAGAAACGCTTGTTGATGAGAT
>JAGUXG010000129.1 GCA_020061965.1 bacterium | reverse complement strand
TCCATTTTTATTAAGAACTTTTATTGCTAAAATCTTACAATTCCAGGCAACACCAGCAGTTCCTGTGCCATTGTCTGTAGATGCTGCTGCTATTCCAGCCACATGTGTTCCGTGTCCATTCATATCTAAAGAAACTGGTTCATCACTGACAAAACTCCAGCTTCCTATAATCTTTTCCTTCAAATCCTCATGATTATAATCTATCCCTGTATCTGTGATAGCAATGATAACAGCCTCTGTTCCCTTTTCTATCTCCCATCCTGCCTCTGCCTCTATCATTTTAAGCCCCCATTGGCTACTAAAATAAGTGTCGTTTGGAATGGCATAGATATGCCTGATGTAATTAGGCTCTGCATAGACCACATTCAAGTCTTTCTTTAATTCGTTTATCTTCTCAAGCTCTTTACCTTCTTCTGTCTTGAGCTTATATATCTTACCATTATCTACCTCAAAGACCTTGGATAGCACACCATATTCCTTAATCTGCTTATCTTGTCTGAATTTAACCAGAACCTCACCTGGCACAAAGTCTGAAAAAAGCAGGGAAGGAGAAAAAATAATTATTCCTATCAATAAGAACCTTTCTATCTTTTCTTTTATAAGTTTTTCCCAAAATAGCCTTTTTTTAGAACCCAACTTTCTCCTCAAGTCTCCCAAAAATTCTGTTAGCTTTCCGTATTCTGGACCATAGAGCTTTTCTATATCTTTTCTAATCTTCTTTGCTAAAGCTGGGCTCTTTCCAGATGTGCCGATACTTATTGTTAGTGCGCCCCTTTTGACTGTAGCTGGAACCAAAAAATCGCAGATTACAGGGGAATCTACAATATTGACTAAGATTCCCAAATCTCTACAATCTGTGGCAATCTGGGTGTTTGTCTTTTTATCATCAGTTGCCCCAATCACCAAAAAAGCATCCTTAATATCAAAAGATGAATATTCTCTTTCAATATGCTTTATCTTCCTCCCTGCCACATACTCTTTTAATCTCTTGGTAATCTTTGGGCTTATAACACTGATAAATGCACCAGTAGCAAGTAGAGAGACAACCTTCCTCTCAGCCACCTTTCCACCCCCTATCACCAGACACTTTTTTTTCTCTAAATTCAGCTCTATTGGATAATAATTCATTTAATTTGAGTACAGTGATTCTATATTTGCCCTTGATAGAAAGGGTTTTTGGTTTTGTTGATAAAAAATTAAGGAAAACATAGCAGTTGACATCGTTTGTCTCTTATTGTATATTGAGGTATTAAAATAAGTCTCAAATACAAGGATGTCTTGCGATCTCTAATCTCAGTATAGCAAGTTATTTTCCATTTAGTCGAGTAAAAGTTAGAAGACAATCAGTATAGATGAGTGAATAGTTACAAATTTTATAATAATGAAACAACGAACAATAAAGAAAGAAGTTAGCATAAAAGGGATAGGACTTCAGACAGGGGAAATGGTAAAAATGGTTTTGAAACCCGCCTCTTCTGACTATGGCATCCAATTTACAAGGAATTCTGCTAATATTCCGGCAAATCTTGACTATGTTGTCTCTGCTGATAGGGAGATTATCCTTGAAAAAGATGATGTTCGGGTACGGACGATAGAACACCTTTTAGCGGCTCTGGCTTGCTTTTCTATATCTAACCTTATAATAGAATTGGATGGTGAGGAACCACCAATCTTAGATGGCAGCGCTTTAGGCTTTGTTGAGCTTATTCAATCGAGCGGGATAGAGGAGCAAAAGGGAGAGCAAAAGGTTTTGACCATAGAGGATACTATACGAATTGAAGAGAATGGAAGGTCTTTGGTGCTTTTGCCACGAGAAAAATTTAAGATAACCTATACCATCTCTTTTGACCATCCAATAATAGGGATAGAATCAACGAGCTTTGAGATGAATGAAACTAGATTTATAAAAGAGATAGCACCTGCCAGAACCTTTGGTTTCTTGAATGAGGTTGAAGACTTACGCAGACGTGGGTTTGCCAAAGGCGGTTCTTTACAGAATGCTATTGTCATTGGCGAAAATGGCATTATAAACAAGGAGGCTTTGAGGTTTTCTGATGAGCTGGCCAGACACAAGATTCTTGACCTCTTGGGAGACCTTTCCCTTCTTGGATACTCTTTGAAAGGAGAGATTGCTGCTTATTGCTCAGGACATGCAATGAACATCAAACTGGCGAATATGCTCGCCGAGAGAATAAAAGATAAAGATAGAAGGATAAAGATAGAAGGAGGAGATGAGATGATTGATGCCAAGAATATTCTGGGTATTCTTCCACATAGGTATCCATTCCTATTGGTTGACAGGGTAGTTGAGATGGAAAGGGGAAAGAGGGCTGTAGGTCTGAAGAATGTGACTATAAACGAGGAGTTCTTCTGCGGACACTTCCCAGGACATCCTGTTATGCCAGGTGTCCTGATTGTTGAGGCTATGGCACAGGTGGCTGGGGTTCTTGTTCTCTCTGAGCCAGAAAACAGGGGAAAACTCGTCTATTTTGCTGGCCTGGACAATGTCAGGTTCAGAAAGCCTGTAACCCCTGGAGACCAACTTAGACTGGAGATTATTCCAGTGAAAATAAAGAAGAAGGTAGGGGTTTGTGAAGGAAAGGCTTATGTTGAAGAAGATTTGGTGGCAGAGGCGACACTCCTCTTTTCTGTAGCAGAAAGATGAAAAATGGCTTTCAGCTATCAGCGGTCAGCTAATAAAACACTGATAGCATTTATCAAGGAGGTAAAAATGAAGAGAAAGATTGAAGGCGCTTTAGAGACAGCATTGAGCCTTGGGGCATCTTATGCTGATATTAGATTTGTAAACAGAAAGAAGGAGAATATCTCGGTAAAGAATGGAAAACCTGAGGCAATATCAAGCAGTGAAGATAGAGGTATTGGGGTCAGGGTGATAAAAGATGGTTCATGGGGATTCTCATCTTCATCTGATCTGTCTAATTTGGATAAAGTGGTCAAAAATGCTATTGATATTGCCAGCTCTTCGGCCTTGACAAAAAAGAAGGATGTTGTCCTGGCTGAAGTAGAACCAGTTATAGCAAGCTATGCCACACCTTACCAGATTGACCCATTCTCTGTGCCTTTAGAGGAAAAACTTGATCTTCTTCTTCAAGCGGATTCTCTAATGAATATCAGTAGCAAGATAAAGATACGCGAATCTTCCTTGATGAGTTTCCTTGAGGATAAGATATTTGCCAGCACAGAAGGTTCTTATATTGACCAGAAGAGGATTGAGACAGGCGGAGAGATTGCTGCCACAGCCATAGAAGGCTCTGAGGTTCAGAGGAGGAGCTATCCAAACAACTTTGGGGATTATGGGTCAAGGGGTTTTGAACTTGTCAAAGAGATGGGATTTGAGAAAAATGCAGAGAGGATAGCCACGGAGGCACTTGAGCTTTTATCTGCTCCAAAAGCCCCAGATGGAGAGCAAACAATCATTGTTGATGGTGGACAGCTCACCCTACAAGTCCACGAGTCTATTGGTCATCCCATAGAGCTTGACAGGGTTTTTGGGACAGAAGCAAGCTATGCTGGAACTAGCTTTCTTGAGCCTGAAATGTTGGGTGTCTTTAGGTACGGTTCAGAGATAGTCAATATCACTGCGGATGCAACTTTAGAAGGAGGTCTTGGCAGCTTTGCCTTTGATGATGAGGGTATACCGGCACAGAGAACAGATATAATCAAGAATGGAATCTTCTGCGGCTTTCTCACCTGCCGGGAGACAGCAAAGGTTTTGGGTCAAAGAAGCAATGGCACAATGAGGGCAGATGGTTGGGCAAGGATTCCGCTTATCAGGATGACGAACATAAATCTACTACCAGGGGAATGGGCATTAGAAGATTTGATACGAGATACAGATGATGGGATATTCCTCAAGACGAATAAGTGTTGGAGCATAGACAACAAAAGGCTAAACTTTCAGTTTGGCTGTGAATTCGCCAGAAAGATAAGAAATGGAAAGTTGGCTGAAGTCCTGAAGAATCCGGTCTATACAGGAATAACCTCCCAGTTTTGGAAATCCTGCGATGCTATATGCAATAAAGACCACTGGCATATCTTTGGCGTCCCAAACTGTGGCAAGGGTCAGCCAGGTCAATCCGCTCATGTAGGCCATGGTGTAGCCCCAGCAAGATTCAGAAAGGTCAGGATGTTATAAATTTTCGGTGTGTGTTTAGCTCCCCTTTTGTAAAATAACCAATAACCAAGCTCCAAGATACAAACAAATCTCAATATCCAATAACCAATTACCAAACATAATCATATTCTCTAACCTTTTTGTTTGGTTATTGAAATTTGGTTATTGGTCATTGTTTGGTTATTGTTTCTTGTATCTTGGTTATTTTTT
>JAGUXG010000057.1 GCA_020061965.1 bacterium | reverse complement strand
GGGTTCAAGTGGTCGAGGGGTCGAGTGAAAGCGAAATCATTAAATCCTTGAAAGACTGTCCCCCCTTGAATCCTTGACCCCTTTTATCACATATTTTTTTGGTAAACCTCGTGTTTCTTGAGTATAAAACCCCTTCTATCTCACAAATCACATCCTTTAAGGAAGGCACATCAAACCACCTTCTCTTTGTTATCTCGTTACAGGATGCCTGATATAAAGCAGAGATCAGGGATAAAAGGTTCTTTGGCAAAGGCGGAGGTGTACTTTTGACAGACTCCTTCCAGAAAATCTTCTCCCTTTTCTTTACCTCCTCTACCTCAGCAAACCAGTCTGTTTTCCTGTAGAATATCCTGAGCAGCTCCTTGCTCACAGGAAGCCCTGAGTAGGTGAACCTGCACTCATCAAGGGTGCCAACAGCATCCACTAAGAGAAGATGCCTCTCTTTTGTGAAGGCAAACTCAATCTTTCCATCGCAGTTTACCAATCCTATTGACTCTACTTCCTTGGTAATAAGCTCATTCACCTTCATAACAAGCCTCTTAATCTCCTTTATCTCTTCCTCAAGTAAAGAGCAGATCTCTTTTGCCTCCTCCCAGGAGATATACCTATCAGAGGACTCAAGTTTTGTGGAGGCTTCTATGACTGGCGTAGAGAAGACCTCTCCATCTTCTGGCATTTGTGAAAGCTCCAGATCTTTCAAGTTTGTGCTTCCTTCTTTCAGTCTTTTAATAAGGCTTGAGCCTTCGCCAAGAAGGTTCCTCCAGATTACCTCAATAGGAATCAAGAAATTCCCCTTCTCTTTTTTATAAACCGAATAATCATATCCTTTGGGACCAAGTTCAGGCTTTAATACCTGAACAAGTTTTACCTCCATAAGATTAGAGGCAGCCTTCAGCTCATCCAAACACTTTAGCTTGCCATCTTCTATGACTCCTGAATAATGGGTTCTTATCCCCAATTCTTCACATTTTTCGAAAAAGTGAGCAGAGATGAGGCACAAGGCATCTCCCTTCTTTTTGATAAGGTCTGGCATCTCACCCCAGTCAAAGACAGAATACCTGTCAGAAAAACAGAACCTGGCCCTGCCTTCTTGTCTCTCTTTTGACTGGTCTATTATTATCAAATCCTTTACACTACCCATTTTTCTTCTCCTTCACCTTCCTTTCAATCTCCTCTGCCACCTTCTTGTCAAGTTTCAAGAACTCAACAGCCTTATCCCTGCCTTGACCAATAGTCTTTTCGTTGTATGAGTAAAATGCACCCTTCTGGGTGATTATGCCTTGAGCAAGCCCAACATCCAATAATGAGCCTTCATAAGATATACCAAGGTCATAGAACATATCAAACTCTGCTTCTCTGAATGGAGGGGCAACCTTGTTTTTGACTATCTTTGTCTTTATCCTGCCACCGACTATCTCCTCTCCCCTTGTTATATTCTGCATTCTTCTGGTATCAAGCCTGACAGAGGCATAGAACTTTAAGGCTCTTCCACCTGGGGTTGTCTCCTTTGGTCCGAACATAACTCCAATCTTTTCTCTTATCTGATTGATAAAGAGGGTGGTTGTCTTTGATTTAGAGATAACAGAGGTCAGCTTTCTTAATGCCTGAGACATAAGCCTGGCTTGAAGGGCAATGTGACTATCTCCCATCTCTCCTTCAAGCTCAGCCTTTGGAACAAGTGCAGCTACTGAGTCTATGACAATAACATCAACTGCACCAGACCTGATAAGGTTTTCAGCAATCTCAAGAGCCTGCTCTCCTGTATCTGGCTGGCTTATCAGGAGATTCTCTGTATCAACACCTACCTTCTTGGCATAGCCTGGGTCTAAGGCATGCTCTGCATCAATAAAGGCAGCTACACCCCCTGCCTTCTGTGCTTGAGCAATGATACTCAGGCATAGAGTCGTCTTTCCAGAGGACTCTGCTCCAAATACCTCAATTATCCTTCCCCTTGGAACGCCACCTACACCTATAGCCATATCTAAGGTCAATGCTCCTGTAGAGATAGCCTCTACCTCCATCCTTGCCCCATCACCAAGCCTCATGATTGAACCCTTGCCAAAGTGCTTCTCAATCTGGGCTACGGCTATCTCTAATGCCTTCTTTTTCTCTGATTGTTCCATTCTGCCTCCTTAAATTTTTACGCTACAAGACACACGGCCGTGCGCTCGTTAGCGTAGATTTTATGTTACTTATTTATAGTATTCTTTACACACTTAATTCCATAACTTGTATAGATATGTAAACTATTTACTTTCCCCGCATCTTTCCTCTTCTCAATTTGCAATCTTAACCGCACAGACCTTCAGTTCTGGTATCTTAGCTATTGGGTCATAGGCAGGGTTGGTGAGATAATTTACCGCTGTTTCTGCAAAGTGGAATGGGATGAATATGGTTTTTGGAGGCACCTTATCAGTCACTCTTGCCTTTATTTTTATGGCACCGCGTCTTCCCGAGATATTTACCATATCACAGTCTTTTATCAGCAAAGAGGCAGCATCTTGGGGGTTTATCTCAACATAACCCTCTTTACAGATTTCATCTAATCCCTTTGACCTTCTGGTCATAGAGCCAGTGTGATAGTGATAGAGCATCCTGCCTGTGGTGAGTAAAAATGGGTATTCTTCATCTTGAGTTTCAGCAGGTGGTTTATATTCTGTTGGCTGGAATTTACCGAGACCTCCAGAAAATTTATCTCTGTGTAGGAATTTTGTCCCTGGATGAGCAGCATCTGGGCAGGGCCACTGGATGCCTCCTTTCTCAAGCCTTTGATGGGATATGCCACCGTAAATAGGGGTAAGTCTGGCTATCTCATCCATAATCTCTGAGGCTGAATTATACCCCATCTTATAGCCCATCTTATTTGCTATTCCGATTATTATCTTGGAATCTTCTCTGCTTTGCCCAACTGGCTCAATAGCCTTTCTGACTAACTGAACCCTTCTCTCTGTGTTCGTAAATGTTCCATCCTTCTCAGCAAAAGAGACAGCTGGCAGGATAACATCAGCCAATTTTGCTGTCTCTGTGAGGAAGATGTCTTGTACCACTAAGAAATCCAAAGATTTAAGGGCTTCTTCAATATGGGTTATATCTGGGTCAGAGACAAGAGGATTCTCGCCCATAATGAACATCGCCTTTATCTTTTTGCCACACTCAGCAAACATCTCTAACAGTGTCAGGCCTGGTGCCTCTGACAGATTAACACCCCAGGCATCAGAAAATTTAAGTCTTGCTTCTGCTACATTCTGATAGCCAGGCAGTAGTCCGGGTAAAGCCCCCATATCACAGGAACCCTGAACATTATTCTGTCCACGCAATGGATTTACGCCTGTGCTTTCCCTGCCAACATTACCTGTGAGCATAGCCAGATTAGCCACGGCAAAGACATTGTCAACACCAGTGGTATGCTGGGTTATGCCCATAGAATAAATGATGCTTCCTTTATCTACCCCGGCATACATTCTGGCTGCTTTTATCAGATCATCAGCAGGTACACCAGTTATCTCCTCAACCTTTTGCGGCGAATATTCCAAAACAACCTTCTTTAACTCATCAAACCCCTCGCACCTCTCAGCAATAAACTTCTCATCCAGCAATCCTTCCTGGATAATCACATTCATCATCCCATTAAGCAAGGCGACATCTGTGCCGCTTCTAAACTGTAAGTGCACATCAGCCAATTCAGCCAATTCTATGCGTCTTGGGTCAGCAACAATCAGCCTTGCTCCATTTTTGACAGCCTGCTTTATCTTCAAGCCAATGATGGGATGGCATTCTGTGGTATTCGAGCCGGTAACTAAGATGCAATCCGTCCCGGCAATCTCCTCAATAGAATTGGTCATCGCCCCTGAGCCAAAAGATATGGCCAGCCCAGCCACAGTAGAGGCATGGCAAAGCCTGGCACAATGGTCTATGTTATTCGTCCCAATCACCGCTCGCATGAACTTCTGGAAGAGATAATTCTCCTCATTGGTGCATCTGGCAGAACTGATCCCAGCAATACTATCAGGGCCGAATTTCGCCTTTATTTCGCTGAATTTACTCGCTATCAACCCCAAAGCCTCATCCCATGTTGCCTCTCTGAATTCTGCCCACTGCCCACTGCCCACTGACTCTTGACCCCTGACTCTCTCTCTTATCAAAGGCGTCTTCAGCCTGTCTGACCGATTGATGAAATCAAACCCAAACCTTCCCTTGACACAGAGGGTTGAACTTGAAGTTACTTTTATCACCTCATTATCCTTCACATTTAGATCAATGGAACAACCCGAGCCGCAGTATGGACATATAGTTGTCACCTTCTTCAACTCCCATTTCCTTGCTTTGAATTTAGCCACCTTCTCTGTCAATGCTCCGACAGGGCAGATAGCTACACACTGACCACAGAAGACACAGCCTGTCTCCTGTAATGGATCATCATAGAATGCGCCAACCTTTGTCCCAAAACCCCTGTTGATAAAATTAGGGATGCTCCTCATCTCAATCTCATCACAGGCTTTGATACACCTGCCGCAAAGGATGCACTTGTTATAATCCCTTTCTATGAATGGATTGGAGGTATCAATCTGATACTGACATTTTTCGCCTTCAAAACTTGTTTTGGTTATCCCTAATTCATAAGCATATTTTTGGAGTTTGCAGTCGCCATTCTTTTCGCAGGTAAGACAATCTGATGGGTGATTAGAGAGCAGAAGGTCTATAACCAACATTCTGGCAGAAAGCACCCTCTCTGTATCAGTTCTAACAACCATTCCATTAGCAACAGGGTATGAGCAGGAAGCGACCAAACTCCTTGCCTTTTCTACCTCCACCACGCATATCCGACAGCTACTTGAGGGTGAAAGGCTTTTATGATAGCACAGATGCGGAATCTTAATCCCCAAAGTCTTAGCTGCCTGCAAGATAGTTGTCCCCTCTTGGACAGTGACTGTTTTTTCATCAATAGTCAATTCAATCATTTGTTGGCTCCTTTATTTGGACAAGTCCATACTGTTCAAAATGATGGTCAAAGGTAAATCTTTCAGTAATACCAAGTTGCTTCATAATATACTCAACCTCTTTTATAATATAGGGTTTGATATAAGGACTGAGCGATTCAACTGTTACCAGCTCAATACGATGTTTAATTAATCCTTCTAAAAAAAGAAAGATATATAAAGTTATCAAAGGTTTTTTATCCTGTTCAAACTCAACCAACAAATCTACATCACTCTTTTCGTTTTGTTCTTCTCGGACAAAAGACCCAAAAATGCCGAGTCTTTTCACTCCAAAAGCCATTATTTTGTCTTGACTTCTTTTGATTGTTGATAAAATATTCTCCTTCGTTTGAATCTTCACAACAACTGCCTCCTATAACCCTTTTGCATTTATTAAATATCCATCCAAAAACCCTTTAATTTTCTCATCTAACAGTGTCCATCCTTCAATAAAATCCTGAATTCTCTGGTAGAGAATATCAAGGTATTCATGTGCCAGGATATTTCTTAAATTAGCGAATTTTGAAAATCTTCTTGCCTCTTCTTCGGATAAACCTGCGAAAATTCCAAAGCGAAGCAATGACTCTTCATAACTTCTTGGCATTCCTCTATGCTCTGAAGCTAATACAATTTTAGATATATCAATAATAGCGTTAATAGTATTTTCAGCCCATCGCTCAATATTTCTTCTTTTGGCTTTATCTTCCTCATATTCTTCAAGAGTTAATCTTTTAAATCCTTCAATCTCTTTTAATTCAGTGTTTAAGAATTGAAGTTTTTCCAGGAGTTTATTCTTTGCATC
>JAGUXG010000209.1 GCA_020061965.1 bacterium | reverse complement strand
TTTAGTTCTACAAAGTCCCTTGTGATTAAGTAGGGACTATCTATATAATATAAGGAGAAAGTCTATGCTAAAAAAAGTAAGTTGGTTAGTAATAGGGTTGCAGTATCTTCTCTTTGCTCAAACCTCTAATCTCTTCAATGCTGGCTATGAGGAGTATTTCAGGAATAACTTAGATGGGGCAGAGGAGGCTTTTAAGAAGGCGATAGAGCAAGAAGGCGATGTGGCTCTCTATCACCTTTATCTGGGAAAGACATATCACAGAAAAGGCGATGAGGATAAGGCAAAGAAGAGCCTTTTAGAGGCAGTAAGGCTTGATGGGAAAGAGAAGAGGGCATATCTACTTCTTGGCGAGATATACTTTGTCGAGGAGAGCTTCAAAGAGGCTGAGGTTTATCTAAAGAGGGCTGTCGAGCTTGAACCTAATAGTTTTGATGCCTATTTTAAGCTGGGACAGATATATCTTAAGTTTCAGGAGCCAGACAAGGCTATCTATCACCTGATGAAGGCAGATGAGATAGAGAAGGATGCAAGCTGGGTCTTCTTCTATTTAGGCCAGGCGTATCTTGGCAAAGAGGATAAGACCTCAGCCATTGGTGCTTTTAATCGGGCGATTATGCTGGAGTCAAACAACCCTCTCTTTTACTATTGGAGAGGCAACAGCTATTTTTCTTCTGCAGACTATAATAGCCCAAATGACAATGACTTTCATTCAGCGGATGACTACAGGATGTCCATAGAGTTTGGGCTCTCCACAGCAGCCTGCTATTTTATGTATGGGAACACCTTATTGAACCGCGGATTCTATCATCTGAAGACAGATAGGCAGAATGGGGCTTTAGACTACTTTGAAACAGCTTTAGTCAAATATAAGAAGGTTCTTTCTCTTGATCCGTCTGCCTCCAATGCTTACAACAACATCGGTCTGACATATTACTATCTGGATAGGTTGGATGAAGCTGTCACTTCTTACAAAAAGGCGATTGAGCTTGAGCCAACCATTGCCTTTTTTCATGATAACTTAGGGGATGCTTACTACAAGAAATCAGCTTTTGACAAGGCTCTATCTGAGTGGAGCTTGGTCTATGAGCTTGACCCAAATTATGTGACGGATGGAGGCTACTTTCCCTTACCACAAAAGGGTATTAAAGAGAAGATTCGTGAAGCCAAGAGACGTTGTCAACAAGATTAGATTCCTTGTGACCATTCAAGTTACTCAAAACAAGGGATAAAGAACTGTAAAATGAATAATGAAAAACTTAAAACTGGCTGATCGGTTACGATTCCTTCTCCTGTTGCTTTCCTTTGCAAGCCTGCTCTTTGGACAAGAGCATAAGGAAAAGTTTGTTCTGGATTCTTTGAGCAATAAAGATAGGAAGCCTATTCTTACGCCTTTTCAGCCTGAAGAGCGTAAGATACCGCCTGAATTAGAGGTAGCACCAAAACCCAAAGTAGTTTCTGAACCAAAACCTAAATCTGCTCCTCTGCCAGTAAAAATACCCCAGCCACAGACAAGCACATTTATACCTAAACCAATAGAACCAGAACCCGATATTTTTTTAGAGACTGAACAATCAGAGAAAAAGAGACCTTATGCTACCATAGGCTTGATTATGAGTGGCACTGTAAGTCTTATCCTTCTCCTCCTTGTTGTCATTCACATCATCAAGAAGGAGTCCTCGTATCAAAGGAGAAAGATTCTTGGATATGCCAGGGAAAAGAACAGGGTAGAGGAGGATGTGAGGAGCCTTCAGGAGACTTCCCGTAGTCTTGAAAGGGAGATTGAGAAGAGGATACCAAAGGAGTTTGCTGATTCTATAAAATCTGGAAGGATGAGCTCAGAGATTGCTGAGGTTATTTCACAGGCTATTGAGCCGAGAACGAGAGAGATGGCTGTTGCCTATCAGGGGATAAAGAAGGGTCTTGCTGAATTAGATAGAGAGGTGGAACAGCTTCAGGTTATCAAAAATATCAACTTTAAGGATTTGGCTCGGCAGGCAGCATCTGAGTTCTGGCGACCACTTCAAAATGAATTCAGTAAAACGAGGCTCAGCTTTGAAAAGATGTTTGCTGATTTTGAGGAGAGGGAAGATGGAAGGATATCTTCTCTTGACAAAAGGTATGGCAAGATAGAATCTGCTATAGCTGAGATGAGCAGGCGTCTTGTTGCCCTTGATTCTGTGGTAACATCAACCACTTCTTTTGCTGGAGAGCCAATCCTGCGAACACCAAAGCCTGCGACAGAAGTAGAGGAGGAGAAGAGGGACCGCACCTCACTCAATAATCATATCTATAAATTATCAGACCAGGGCTTGACCATAGATGAGATTGCCCAGAAGACAAAGATTGGTAAGGGTGAGATAAAACTCATCTTGGATGTCCGGGATAGGAATAAAAAATAAAAATAAATTTTTGATATTCTTTTGCTATGATAGAGAAAATTTGCATTGGCATCCTCTCTTTGGTTATAATATTGCTCATTCTGAGGATAAGAAAGGAGAAAAATCCAAATTTTGAAGAGCTGGAGCTATTTTATGAAAAGGCAGGGAGGTTGATTGCCCAGTTCAATCAAACAGCAGAAAAGAATATCAATCTTTTAGAGGAGAAGATAACAGAAGCAAAGGAGATACTCAAGGAGGCAGAAGAAAAACCTTCTCTTAGAATTTCAGGCTCTGTCCGATATCCAGAAGTCTTTCAGTTGGCAGAGACTGGATTGACTCCAAGGGAGATAGCCAAAAAGGTTCGGATGAGCCAGCACGAGGTAGAACTCATCTTAAAAGGAAGCTTTAAGCCTTAAGCTATAAGGATTAAGCTTAAGAAGGATAAATTGAGGCTTACAGCTTAATATCTCAATAAACATAAGTTTGCGAAAAAATATGTGATAAAAGGGGTCAAGGATTCAAGGGCTCAAGTGTTTAATCATCTTACCTTCACTTGACAGCTCGACTCCTTGAATCCTTTTAAGCTTAAATTTTCGTAAAGTAAGATTTCTTTGGGTATACTTCCTGGCTTATA
>JAGUXG010000061.1 GCA_020061965.1 bacterium | reverse complement strand
TCAAGTATGGCTGAGGTTATGGTGGCTTTATTGGTCACATTACTACTTCCTGTGGCTATCACCTTTCCAGAAAAGAAGATAGTTTTTTCCTCACCTTTATAAAGGGTATCCAGGCTATAAGGGGACCAGGATGTAGGATTGATATCAAAAGAGTAGAAAAAATCATCAATCTTAACATATTCAGCCGTATCTGGACCATTATTCCCAAATCTTATTGTCCAAGTAGCATATTCACCCTCAATAATAGTGGAAGGGGATTCTTTTATAATCCAGAGGTCAGCACCTGTCTCTAAGGCACGAACAGACCAACTGCCAACATTGTTAGTCGGGTCTGTATCACCAGCTGCTGTAACAGTAGCATAGTTTATGTAAAAGGTATTTGGAACAGCATCTGCCTTAAACCTGACATGCAACTTGAGTTCCTCTTGCTCACCCGCAGGAATGCTTGTTAAATTCCAGGTTATCTTCTGTCCATCTAGACTACCTGACGGAACAGAAGAATTATAAATAATCTCAGGAGGAAGAAGATCTGTAACTACAGCATCCATTGGATTCGCTCCATTGTTCTTGCAGATGATGCTGTATGTAAAGAGCTCACCTATCTTTTGCTCAATAATACTACTCTTTGTAATGGCCATATCTATGATAGGGGTGCTGATAATAGTGGTAACCGTAGAAATGTTGTTGTTTGGGTTTGTATCGAAGGTAGAAGACCTTATCTCCACTACATTGGTGAGTATATTTGACGCTACTGTATCTGTATTTACATTAACCGTAACCTTGATCTGTCCAATGCCTCCTGGAGGAATGTCAGGCAGGGTCCATAAAAGTTGGTTGCCATTTATAATTTGGCTTCCTCCAGGGGGTAGAATGATTGACTGATATGTGACTGAACCAGGAAGCGTATCTGTGCCTTTAACATCTTTCATCGTGGCATTGCCTTGATTGCTATAGGTGATATAGTAGTCAATTGTAGCACCTGGTCTGGCTGTAGAGGGACCTGCTTTACCAACAACGAGATCGGATTGAGGATTAGCCACTGTCAGGGTGCAAGAAGCAATATTTGGTTGAACTGTATGGCCCTCTCCTCCACTTTCAGTAGTATCGGTTGTAACAGACCCCCAATTTGTTATATTGGTTCCTGCAGCAAGGTTTCCAATCTTTACCCTGATAGTAAAGTTTTTTGTCTGATAATATCGGAGGTTTCCCAAATTCCAGGTGATTAAATTGCCTACCTGAGTAGATGGTGCAGGGTTTATATAATCTATCACGCCTCCGTCTCCAAGATACGGGATACGGTCATAAACCTTGACATTCGGTGCTTCAACATTTCCATATACAGTGAGTTTCAGGTAATACGTAACATAATCATACCTATAGACTGTTGCGCCTATCGCTGATGAGCTTTTCTCTATTCCAAGATCCACAAAATCAGCCTTGGCTAAACCCGAGACAAAAAATAGTCCAAAAAGAAAATAAAATTTTTTCATATTGACCTCCACATATTGCTTCGCAAAGGGATATAAGGCTCTGGCAGAGCCAGAACAAAATGATAAAGAAATTCTTATATAATAAGAATAATCTTCTTTCCCTATTCTGTCAAAAAAAGTTTTTTATTGTAATTATTTATTTTAGTATATAATCTATTTATACTATAAATACTAAAAAATAAATAAAAATGAGATCAGATGCAATAAAGAAAGGTTTGCAAAGGGCGCCACATAGAGCCTTATTCAAGGCAATGGGCTATACGAATGATGAGTTATCTCGGCCTATTATCGGGATAGCCAACTCAGCTAATGAGCTTATCCCTGGGCATATTCACCTTGGAAGGATTGCTGAGGCTGTCCAAGCAGGTGTTCGTATGTCAGGTGGAACATCTATGGAGTTTTCCACAATTGGCATCTGTGATGGCATAGCTATGGGCCATTCTGGAATGAAGTATTCATTGGCCTCAAGAGAGCTTATCGCTGATTCAATAGAGGTGATGGCATCTGCATATCCCTTTGATGGGATTGTCTTAATTGGAAACTGTGACAAGATAATCCCTGGAATGATAATGGCTGCCTTAAGGCTCAATATTCCTTCCCTTTTTATCAGCGGCGGTCCAATGCTTTCTGGATGTTTTCTTGGAAAGAGATTAGACCTGATCTCAGTCTTTGAGGGTATCGGTAAGTGCAGCTCAAAGAAGATAAGCGAAAAGGAGCTAAGGGAGATAGAGGATTATGCCTGTCCAGGTGCTGGCTCTTGTGCAGGAATGTTCACGGCTAACTCTATGAACTGTCTGGCTGAGGCTTTGGGTCTTGCTCTTCCTGGAAATGGCACAATTCCTGCTGTATCTGGAATGAGGATAAGATTAGCAAAGGAAGCTGGCATGGCCATTATGAACTTAATTGAGAAAGATATTAAACCAAGGGATATCGCTACAATAGAAGGCTTTGAGAATACTATCCATTGTGAAATGGCACTCGGTAGCTCAACGAATACTGTCCTGCACCTTCTAGCCATAGCTAAAGAGGCAGGGATAGAATTGGATTTGGCTATATTTGACAGAATAAGCAGAGAGACACCAAACCTATGCAGGCTATCTCCAGCAGGAGAGCATCATTTAGAGGATTTGGATTCTGCGGGTGGTGTGCCAGCGGTCTTGGCTGAGCTTTCTAAGAAAGGGTTTATTCACAAAGACTCACAGACGGTTACAGGAAAGACCATAGGAGAAAATATTAAGGAGAAAAAGATACTTAATCTTGAGGTGATCAGACCAATAGACAATCCATACTCAGATGATGGGGGCATAGCTATATTGTATGGTAGTCTCGCTCCAAATGGGGCTTGCGTCAAGAAGTCTGCAGTAGATTCAAAGATGATGAAGCACACAGGACCTGCAAGGTGTTTTGACTCTGAAGAGGATGCCCAAGAGGCAATACTTTCTAACAAGATAAAGAAAGGTGATGTTGTGGTCATAAGATATGAAGGGCCAAAAGGAGGCCCTGGAATGAGAGAGATGCTTGCTCCAACCTCTGCCATAGTTGGTGTAGGATTAGATAAGGATGTGGCTCTCCTGACAGACGGAAGGTTCTCTGGAGGCACAAAGGGTGCGGCTATTGGTCATATCTCGCCAGAGGCAGCAGAAGGAGGTCCTATTTCCATAATCCAGGATGCTGATATGATTGAGATAGACATTCCGGAAAGAAGGCTCGACATTAAGCTCACCAAGAAAGAGATAGAAAAACGACTTTCCAATCTCACCATAAAGAAAAAGAGCATAAGTGGATACTTATCCAGATATGCCTCGCTTGTAAGCTCAAGCCACAAAGGTGCGGTCTATCTATAAATTCCTATTTTTCAAATGGGCCCTGTAGGACTTGAACCTACGACCCTCTGATTATGAGTCAGATGCTCTAACCAACTGAGCTAAGGGCCCTCATCTTGTGAATTTTATTATAATGCCTTACCATGCTTTATGTCCAATCTTTTTTGACCAAAATATATATTGCTAAAGAGCAACATCATCTCTACAATTATCTTTTATTTTTTTTGCGAAATAAGGAAATATAAAGATGTCTATCTTAAAAGAATTTACCAATGAATACTCAAAAATTAAAAGAACAGCTTACCCAAGCAATGGAACTTAAGGAATATGCCAAGATAGAAGATATCTGGCTGAATCTAATAGAATTGTCTCCAGAAGATTTAGCCTCCTTTTATTCTATGGCTGATTGGTTGGCCAAAAATAAGGAGAAAGAGAGGGCAGCCACTCTACTCCTATTTCTGATTGAACATTTTAAGGGAAAAGGGGATTTCCAAAAGGTGTTAGATATCCTCAAAAAAGCAGCTTTCTTTAACCCGCAAGACAAGACCATTCGTCAAGAGCTTATCAATTGCTATCAAGTGCTTCTTTCTGGCCACCCACAAAAAGAAGAGCTTATTGAGGTCTCTGGTATAAAGGAAGGGGTTGGATTGCTTGAGATTTTGCCAATATTTGACCAGTATTTAAAGTTTAATATCGGCGAATATTTTTATCGGCCTGAGTGGGGTGTTGGCAAAATAATAGGCTCTGACCTTATTCGAGAGAAGAGGTGCGTGATTGATTTTCAGCAAAAGAAGAGACACGGAATGAGTCTTGATGCCATCTCTGATGTATTGACAAGATTAGATCCTCATCACTTTCTGGTAATAAAGGCAACAGATATAGCCAGCCTGAAGAACATGCCTCCTATTGAACTTATAGTCTTTCTCTTGAAGAGCATAAACCAGCCATTAACACCTCAAAAGATAAAAACATACTTGCAGGATATTGTCTCTGAAGAACAATGGTTGCTCTGGTGGAATAAAGTAGGAGTTGAAATGACAAAAGATAAGCGGATTAAGATCTCTGGTATAAATCCAAAGACCTATCTATGGTGCAAAGAAGAAGAGGCTAGTATAGCCATAAAATTTGATAAGGCGAAAAGCTATGAAAAGATGGAACTGGCTAAGGAGGCCTGCGAAAAAGGCTTGGAGGTAAGCAACAAGTTTCTGATGTCGCTAATTGAGCTTGCTCATCAATCAATAGTCAGCGACCCAGCATTGGCTATAGAGATATTCCTATCTCTTCAGGAATTAAAAGACGAAGATTTCACTAAAGAGTGTGAGGCAATCATTAAATCTTGTGAAGATTTTTCCTCCCTGCTCCAAAAGATACAGGGACCAAAATATCAACTCCAGACACTCAAAATGATAAAGACTGTTTTGGCAGAAAAATGGCAGGAGATTTACTTGAGCCTATTTTTTTCTATCTCTACGACAAAACTTTTGGAAGGCATAATAAATGAGTTTTGGACCTCTGGGGAGCAAGAAAAGATTGATACAATTCTCGGAAAATCAATGGAATATCCGGAGAGATTCTTTTTAATCTGTAAAATGGCTCTTAGGGATGGCATAAAACTTAATCTGAGTGAATATGAGCTTTTATCTGGATTGCTTAAAATCTTGAAGGAGAATGAAATAAAGGAGTTGCAGGACCAGATAAAGGCATTTTTGTTAAAAGATGGTCTATTAAAAGAGCATTTAGACCCTTGGAAGCTCAATGCATTTTGTGATGCTTTCTTGCAGACAGGTGGTCTGAAATTATCTGAAAGGAATAAACTGAAGGCTTTATTGACAAAAAAAGATGTTAAGGTAGTTAAATCTAAAGAAGAAGAGGCTAAACATATCCATTTTTATGCTCTTCAGGAGAATATATATGCCAAGCGTCAGGAGTTGGCAGACATTATGACAAGACAGATACCAGAGAATATTAAGGAGATAGCCCTGGCACGAAGCTATGGAGATTTGCGTGAAAACTTTGAATATAAAGCTGCAAAGGAGAGACAGAAACTCCTTTATGCGAAGTTAGTGAAATTAAGGGCGCAATTGGCTCGAACAAAGGTGATTCGGCCTGAGGATGTTACCATAGAGAGGGTAAATATAGGGACAAGGGTAAAACTTGTCTCTGTTGATGATAAGACTCAAATTAAGGAATATGCTATTTTAGGCCCCTGGGAGTCTGACCCAGACAAAGGGATTATTTCGTATCTTACGGCTATTGGCAATAGCCTGTTAAAGAAAAAGATAGGGGATAGGATGGTTATTGAAGGGAGAGAGATGGAGATTGTAGAGATAGCGAAAGGAATTTCTCCTCTTCAGCTACCCTATGATGCGGATTAAAAGTTTACTTACAGAGAATTTCCAGCCCATAGGAACCTAAATTTTCGTTAAATCACATTCTGATTTCAGTTCTGGTTCTTTTTTCACTAAATATCTCCTTTTATCATTTCCCCCCAATCACAACCATACAGGTTTAAATATTACCCGTGTATTATTGCTTTCTGTAATACCAAAGTATGATTTTGTCAAAACAAAGGCATGGTCTGTGTCATATGTAGCTAAGAAGGAACGTAGTCCCCAAGGTATTGAACAACCCTTAAATTCCCTGTACTTAATCTCTAAAGGGATAGGTTTATCTTTTAAGAGGATAAAATTTACCTCATTCTTAGACTGGGTGCGCCAGAAGTGCAGGCTTTCCAAAATACCAACATTCTTTAGAAGCTGAGAATAAACAGCGTTCTCTATCAAGGCCCCCGCATCAGGCCTTAGGGCTAATGGATTAAAGTTTCGGCCAATGCTATTTCTCAAACCTGTATCAACAAAGAAGACCTTTTGCATTTTTACTATCTCCTTTCTTCTGTTTCTAAAGAACGGTGGAAGGAGGCCGATGATAAAGGTAGAGGTCAGCAAAGCAAGATACCTTGTAAATGTCTCTCTGGCTATCTTCAGAGAGTTGCAAACCTCTGAAGGGTTCAGGAGATTCCCTATTTGAAGGGAGAGGAGTCTGACCAATTCATTAAACGCAGTGATATTGTCAACACGCATTATATCTTTAATATCCTTTCTCACATAAGAGTGGTAGATTTCTGTAAGATACCTTATCTTCTGGTCCCTGTTTTCTGTAAGGACTGCCTCAGGATATCCCCCAAAGATGACAAACTCCTCATACAATCTCTCAAGATCCGGGATATGAAACCTTATCTTATCAAACTTCGGAACCACTCCTTTCTTAATAATTTCCTCTAAGCTGGTTTCCAAAAGGAGAGTTCTTACAGCATCTTCTCTCTTAAATAGCAGAAATTCGGAAAAATCGAGGGGGAAGAGCTCAAAAACCACATTCCTTCCTGCGAGTGAGTCCTTAAACTTCCTACGAATATCCAGGGTGGAAGAGCCGGTGCAGATTAGCTTTAAATTCTTGTGGTGATCCGTTATCAGCTTCAAGAAGTTTGTGGGGTTATCCAAATATTGGATCTCGTCTATAAGGATAATATTCCTCTCATCAGGTTTTGCTCCCAAACTGAGTAAATATCCCAAAAACTCTTTTGGTCCTTGATTGAATATCCTGAGTAGTTCTAAGTTTTCTAAATCAAAGTAAAAAATGCTGTTATCTTTTACCTTTTTCTTAAGGCAATCAGCAATAAGATAAAGGAGGGATGTCTTTCCTACCTGCCTTGCTCCAATGATTACAAGAAACTTGGGGTTATCAAGATACCCCTTTATCTCTTCAAGAAGCCTTCTTGGAAATAGGTTTTGTGGTATATTTAATCTCATTTTTTTAAGATTCTTTAGAATGTTATCTTAAAATTCTTAAGTTATTTTAAGATATTTGCCTCAAAATGTCAAGATATTTAGTTGTCTTGTAGCAAGTCAGATACCTCTTGCTCTTCTCCTTATGAGAGTAAATGAATATTACCGACCTTGACCTGCTTAAGCCCGGCGTCATGGCAACAAATATGACACCTTATCCCTCCCTCATCCCTTGGCAGGGTTGAGGGAAGATTAAACGGCTTCTTGACTCAAGATGGACCTCCTCTATCAGAGGCTTCAACTTCTTAAAGTCTTTTCTGATACAGTCTGGACAGAGCCTTAACCTAAAGGAGAGGATGTTAAAGCAATTTCCACAGTTCTGGCACTTCGTCTCTCCTTCTCTAAGGGTTCTCATACCTA
>JAGUXG010000164.1 GCA_020061965.1 bacterium | reverse complement strand
CTACTCTAAAATAGGATCTAATTCATAGATTTGGATAGTCCTCCATTCGAGAACTATTATATCATATTTTATTGGGGGGTGTCAAGTAGATACCCCTATATGGGAAATTAGAAAAAGATGTTTTCTTACATAGACAGAAACGGATAGAGGAGCGGTTGATGAAAATAATCTCTTTCTCTTACTCTTACCAAAACCCAGATTGTCAAAGAATAAGCAAGCACCTCCTCAAACACAAAGAGGCAATCTTTACTTTCTTAAGAGAAGCCAATGTAGAACCTACCAACAACCGATCTGAACGAGCATTAAGACAGAATGTAATCTCTCCAGAAAGATCTCTTTTGGGAATTATTCACCTTCTTGTGCTTCTGTTCAAACTACTATAACCAGTTTAATAGAAACCTGTCGTCAGCAAGGAAGGATTTTATATAATATGGCTTAGAGTTTATCCAACACTATCTAAGTGGCAATCCCATTTCTCTTCTTGTGCCAATCTCCTAAGGGTCCTTAACAGGCATTTATCTCTTGCAGATTCCTTTTGGTCAAGCTATACTCCTAATAGACAGATTTTTACACAATGCTAAACGGTTACGATTATTGACCTTCATAATAAAAGAGATAAGAGATCAAGAAATAAAGATAGATTGACAGCAATAATAAATAGATTGACAACAATAAGATGATGAAGATATGAAATTTGTCTAAAAGGTTGGGGAAGTTCTGATATGTCTAAAGAAGCGATTTTTAAATACTTAAGTCTTTGCCAAAGTTGAGAGTGAATGCTATATATCCACTGGCAGGTCAAGGAATAGGCAATGGACATCAAACCTTTTCTGTATTTCAAGGCTAAGAGCTTTTATACCGAGTGTTTCTGTGGCATAATGTCCGCAGAAGATGAGGTTTATCCCTGCTTCCTTAGCTAAATGATAGGAACTGAGCCTTGGCTCACCTGTGATGAAGAGACAAGCACCCTCTTTTATTGCTAAAGAGAGCATGCTTGCACCACCGCCAGAGGAGAGTGCTACTTTCTTTAGATCCTCTTTGCCACAAGAATAAACTATGCATTTTGTCTTTAGCCTGTTCTCAATCCTATTTACGACCTCAGAAAGTTTTATATCTACCTCTGCTATGTAACCATAATCTCCAATCTGCTTTCCAGAAGTCTCAAGAATAATCTTAGCTATCTGGGCATTATTTCCTATATCAGGGTGAATATCAAGGGGAAGGTGTGCAGCATAGAGAGAGATCCCATTTTCTATCAATACCTTCAGCTTTCGATAAAGCGTTCCTGATATAGCCTCTTGTTTTCCCCAGAATATTCCGTGATGGACAATGAGCATATCTACAGCCGCTTCTTTTGCTGATAAAAGAGTCTCATAAGAGGCATCTACGGCAAAGCCTGCTTTCCGTATCTGGGTTTTCCCCTCAACCTGTAGTCCATTCAGGGAGCAATCTTCTATCTCTGCTATCTTAAGCTCTATGTCCAAAAATTTGGTTATCTCTGAAAGCGTTATCATTTTATCATCTCCTCAAAACTTATTGCAGAAAGACCCATCTTCTTTGCCAGATTAGTCAGGATATTGCCAGGACCTATTTCAATCACCCTCTCTACACCCTCTTTCTCTAAAAACCTCATCGTCTCTTCCCATCTTACTCTATTGGTCACCTGTCTTATCAGGCAATCTCTTATTACATCTCCAGTTTCAACTGGTTCTGCTAATATATTTGGAATAAACTTTAATCTTGGAGGTTTTATCTCTTCATTCTTCAAAACCTCTGCCATCCCTATCTCCACTTCTGCCATCAGTGATGAATGAAAACCTCCTGAAGTCTTCAACCTTATCGCCTTTCCGCCTCTTCCTTTTGTCAAAGCTTCTGCTACGGACAAAGCCTCAAGCCTGCCTGAGATGACTATCTGATTTACAGAGTTTATATTGGCTATCTCACACCCAGATTCTTTTGCTATCCCTTCTATCATCTCTATCTGAAGCCCCAGGATAGCAGACATTCCACTAGGGTTTCTGAGTGCTGCCTCCTTCATCAAGTTTGCCCTTTTTTGGACAATCTGTAAGCCTTGGTTAAAACTTAGAGATGAACAAGCAACCAAGGCCGAATACTCACCTAAAGAATGTCCTCCACAGTAAGAAGGGTTTCCGTCAAAAAGATATGGAAGCACTCTTAAATAAGCAATACTCACCGTAAGTATTGCGATTTGAGAATATTCTGTCAAGGAGAGCCTATCAAGCGGTCCCTCTAAACACAACTCTTTTACATCATATCCCAAGGTATCACAGCTTTCAGAGAATATAGCCTCTGCCTCTTTATATTTCAGTACCTCTCTACCCATCCCAACATACTGAGAGGACTGCCCAGGAAAAAGATAAGCCATCATCTTGACCCCTGATCCCTAATTAAGAATCTCTGTATCTTGCGAAGTGCAACTGCCCTGTGGCTCACAGCATTCTTCTCCTCTGGACTGATCTCAGCAAAGGTCTTTTTAAGTTGTGGATAATAAAATATTGGGTCATAGCCAAAACCACCACATCCTTTTGGCTCTAAGGCTATTACTCCCTCTACAATCCCTTCAGCTGTCTGGATTCTGCCATCTGGATATGCCAAACATACCACACAGACATATCTTGCCTCTCTTTTTTCAGCAGGAAACTTCGAGAGAAGATCAAGAATCATCTGATTCTTCCTGCTATAATCTACATCTCCACCAAACCTGGCTGAGAGGATTCCAGGTGAGCCATTTAATGCCTCTATCTCAAGCCCAGAGTCATCAGATAAGGCTGGTTTTTTAGAGATGGAGGAGAAAGCAGTCGCCTTTTTTATGGCATTCTCCCTGTAGCTTGTGCCATTTTCTGCCGCATCTATTAAATCTAATGAGAGAGAAGAGAGAGAGATAAGATTGACTCCTTCTCCCAAAATCTCTTGTATCTCTCTAATCTTGTCAAGGTTTTTAGAGGCAATCACTATAGAAATGAGACTGTCTTCCAAATTACAACTCTCCCCAGTCTTTTCCGCTTCCTATGTTGACAATGAGCGGAACCTTCAGTTTAGTCACATTCTGCATGCAGTCTATAATTATTG
>JAGUXG010000047.1 GCA_020061965.1 bacterium | reverse complement strand
CCTATATACCACTTAAAACTATCTATTGCTGGGATAGTTTCCTCTCTCACTATCCTTCTTATCTGCCTATATGTTAGCTACAAAAATATCTGTTGCTTCCATACTCTTTTAGCTACTTGTAGCTACTTGTCTAAACCTACGAATTGTATGTAATTGCCTCAGTTCCTTTTGACTCACTATGATTATATTCTTTTCTTCCATAATATTCTCCTTTTTTAGGAAGATATTTTATGTCTTCATATAGGACATCTCTATTCTCTGGATAATAGGAGATTATCATTTGTGGATTACAATCGTACGTAACATTTTCTTGACATATTCAGAAAATAGTGATATATTTATAAATATTTCTTTACTTGTCGTAAAGAAATATGATGTTTTGACAGAGCCAAAACAGAAAGGAATCAATTTTTATGGAAAAGAGATGTTGTGATGCGAGAGGGTGTCCAGCAAGCTATTATCTTACCTGTGATGCTTATAAAGAATTAAAGAATTGTTTTGAAACAAAGGTAGAGATTCCATGTTGTAAAAGACAACAGCCTTGCACAGAATGCTATATTTATAAGAAATTAAAAGATGCCGAAGATTGATGAGTACTTAAAGGAGCTGTTGGACAAGAAGGGATCAGACCTTCATATCAGAGCAGGGGAGCCTCCTATTTTGAGGATTAATGGAAGGCTCATAAAGGCTCAGTTGCCAAACCTCTCAAGCGATGATACAAAAAATGTCCTCTTTGAGATGCTCAATGAGGAGAGAAAGAAGATCTTTACAGAAACAAGAGAGTTGGATGTTGCCTATACACCGCAAGGTTGGGAGACAAGGTTTAGGGTTAATATTTATTGGCAACAGAATAATGTTGGAGCGGCAATTAGAGCCATTCCGCTTAAGATTCCCACAGTTGAAGAGCTTGAACTTCCTATTATTCTGAAAGATGTTGCCTTAAAACCACGAGGCATGATCTTAGTTACAGGTCCAACTGGTTCTGGAAAGTCAACTACCCTGGCAGCCCTTGTTAATAACATAAATCAGACCAGAAGGTGCAACATTATCACAATTGAAGACCCAGTGGAGTTTATTTATAAGGATGATCTTGCCTCTATAAATCAAAGGGAGCTGGGCGTTGACACAAGGTCTTTTGCTGAAGCCTTAAAGCATGTGACTCGTGAAGACCCTGATATTATCTTAGTGGGTGAGCTAAGAGATTTGGAGACAATAAGCGCAGCAGTCACTGCTGCTGAGACGGGGCAACTTGTCCTTACCACACTACACACCACAGACGCTGTCCAGACAATAGATAGAATCATAGATGTCTATCCTCCTGAACAACAGACCCAGATACGGGCGCAACTGTCAATGACCATTCAGGCTATTCTCTCTCAGACATTGCTTATTAAAGCAGATGGAAGAGGAAGGGCTGTCGCCACAGAGTTGCTGATAGCTAACACCGGTGTCCGAAGTTTGATACGGACAGGTAAAAGCCACCAGATTTACTCCATTATTCAGGGTGGAGGAAAGTTTGGTATGCACACCCTGGACCAATCTTTGCTCTCTTTGTGTAAAAGGGGTGTGGTCACTTATGCTGAGGCGATTCAGAAGACATCAAACCCTACAGAATTTGAACAAAGGGCACAAAGGATTGGAGTGACATTGTAAAAATAAAAAATTTAAGATGGCTATTGAGAGGCTTTTAGAGGTGATGTTGAAAAAGGGGGCTTCAGACCTTCATATTAAGGCTGGTGCACCACCCTTGATAAGGCTGCACGGAGACCTTCTCCAATTAAAGGAGATACGGCCATTGACTATTGATGAGGCAGAAAAGCTCTCACTCTCTCTTTTGACAGATACCCAGAGGAAAAGGTTTAGAGAAGGGATGGCTCTTGACCTTTGTATAGATATACCAGGATTAGCCAGGTTCCGAACACATCTATTCTCCCAACAAAGGGCTATATCTTCAGTCTTTCGGGCTATTCCCTATGAAATTCGGACAGTAGACGATCTTAATGTTCCTCCATCTGTAAAGAGCCTTTGTACAAGACCAAGGGGCTTGATTTTGGTAACAGGACCAGCTTCTTCTGGAAAGTCAACTACACTGGCTGCACTCATAAACTTTGTTAATGAAAATACAGGCGCTCATATTGTTACCATTGAAGACCCAATAGAATTTATCCACACTTGTAAGAAATCGCTCATCAATCAAAGGCAGATAGGCTCTGATACTCTGAGCTTCAAAGAGGCATTAAAGCATGTCTTTCGCCAGGACCCGGATATAATCTTGATTGGAGAGATGAGAGACTTAGAGACGATTCAGACAGCAATCACAGCCGCAGAGACTGGTCACCTTGTCTTTGGCACACTCCATACCCCTGATGCCACCCAGACGATTGATAGAATCATTGATGTCTTTCCTCCATACCAACAGCAACAGATCAGGATTCAGGTTTCGGCAAACCTTCAAGGGATATTATCCCAGATTCTGGTAAAGAGGGCTGATGGAAATGGTCGGGTGGCTGCATTTGAGGTGCTTATTGCTGTTCCTGCTGTCCGAAACCTTATTAGAGAGGGAAGGACATTTCAGATTCCATCGTTCTTGCAGGTTGGAAGGAGGCAGGGGATGGTCTCTCTGAATCAATCCCTCATTGACCTGTCAAAGGAAGGGATTATTAGACCAGAGGAAGCTATATCCAAAGCAACAGATGTCTCTGAACTTACCGCAGTCCTGACAGGTGGAGAGGAAGCACAAAAATGATAATAGGCGTAGTGAGTGATTCTCACAAAAACTTAGCCTATCTTAGAAAAGCAATTGAACTTATAATAGAAAAGGGCGCAGAATGTATCATTCATTTGGGAGATGATTACGGGGATGCTGAAATCTTGAATGAATACCCAATAAGGAGTTTACGGGTTCCTGGGGTCTTCTGCCCTGAATACTTTGACAAGGACATCAAAAACAGAATAATAGAGGAGATTTCTGGAAAAAAGATTCTTATCACCCATACCCTTTCATCACATAAGAATGACCAGAGGGAAGATTTGGTTCCAGAGGATGTGATAAGAAATAATGATGTAGATTTGGTCCTATTTGGTCACACCCATCTTTATGAGATAAAGAAAGATGGCGATATTATTATGTTTAATCCTGGACACCTTCAGGAGATAATGACTAAAGGAAGGTCTGCTACCTTTGGAATTGTTGAGATTATTGATAAAGGAATTACTTGCACAGTCTTTGACCTTGAAAGAAATAAGATAGTAGAAACTAAATTTTTGCAAATTGCAAGAATTTAGTAATGTTTTTCTTGCGGCTTGCAAAAAATTAGGAGGTAAATATGGCAAAGAAGAGTCTTTCGGTTCTCAAAGCAAATAGGCAAAATATAAAGAGGGCATCAAGGAATAAGTCTATAAAATCTGAGATAAAGACTTGTATTAAGAAGACAGGGGAAGCTGTTCTTGATAAAGAGAAAGAGAAGGCAGGCTTGCTTTTAAGGCTTTCCCAGAAGAAGCTTGATAAGGCAGTAAAGAAAGGAATAATTCATCCAAATAAGTCTGCAAGATGCAAATCAAAACTGTCCAAAAAGGTTGCTGCTCTGTATCTGTAGATGTATGTCAATCAACCTGCCTTTGTGGGGACGGTTACAGAGCTACTTGACCTTTCTAAAAAGAATGGAGTTGATATCTTAAGGATACGGCTTTCAGAGATAACCTCAAATTATCTCACAAACGAGCGAAATGTCAATGAAATCCCTCAGTTTTTGGTTATACTGAGCTTCCTTTGCTTCCTGAAATCTCAGAAGCTACTCTTTTCTGAGACTGAGACTTACGAAGAGGAAAAGGTCACCCTATTTCAGGATATGGCAGATTATAGGCTATATAAAGATGTCAGCCTATGGTTTTCTGATAAGCTCTCTGAAACAGAGGATATATTCTTTAACCTGCCTGAGACAATAGATGATGAGCAAGAAAAAGAGGTAGAGGTCTCCCTATCCAATATTATCTTTCATGCAACAGAGTTCTTTTTCTCAAAAGAAGAGAGTGTTGAGATTGTGATTGATGAGATGCGGGTCTCAGAGAAGATAGAGGAGATAATAAAGAAGTTACAAGAGATTAGAAGGATAAACTTTATAAACCTCGTTGCTAATCTTAGAGATAGAATAGAGTTGATTATCACCTTTCTTGCCCTACTTGAGCTTATAAAACGAGAGTTTATTAAGGCTGTCCAGTCTAAACCCTTTGCTTCTATATGGATAATCAGAAGATAAAGGTGATTATAGAAGTCTTGGTCTTTGCCTCACAAGATGTGCTTTCTATGCTTTCTATAAAAAGATAGTATATCTTTTTATAGAACATCTGATGAAACTCGGGCTTGTTGAAGCTATCCAGAAGAAGGAACCAGGCAACCCATACCTATAAAAATAGAAAGACTTGGTGTACAATAAAAGGCAAAAGGCATACTACCAAAAAACTGTACTCATTCCCCACTTCACTAATCACCCTATAGCAAAATTATTCTGTCTGGATGATTATAATATGAAAGAGATAGAGAAGATAAAAAGGGAGAGTTTTGAAATAAAAAACCTCCTCTGTATTTGATATATACTCAAGAAACACGAGGTTTACCGAAAAAATATGTGATAAAAGGGAGGATAAGATTCAAGGGCTTAAGTGATGGATCTCCTTGATCTCATCTCATCCTTGACGCCTCTCTTCCTTGAATCCTTTTAAGAACAAAATTTTTGCTAGACTTGATTTCTTCTCGGTATAACAACCTCCTAACCCTTGAATACTCCCTCCACTTCCTTAAGATAAGAAAAGGCTTGATTATTTTAGGTATGGTATGGCTATTATGAAAGATGCCTTTGCGGCTTATAGAGAGGAGATGGTCAATAAGCAGATATGGGCGAGAGGGATTGCCGATGAAAAGATACTTTCTGTATTTAGGAAGATTCCAAGGCACCTCTTTGTTGATGAGAAGGAAAGGGGTAAGGCATACTCAGACCATCCATTGTCTATAGGTTATAATCAGACTATATCCCAGCCGTATATGGTGGCATTGATGACTAACCACCTTAATCTGACTGGTAAAGAAAGGGTTTTAGAGATAGGCACAGGCTCTGGCTATCAGGCGGCAGTTCTTTCTGCTTTAGCCAAAGAGGTTTATACTATTGAGAAGATTGAGCCCTTAGCAGAGAAAGCCGCATCAATACTTAAGGCTCTTTCCATCACCAATGTTCATATAATCGTTGGAGATGGAAGTTTGGGCTTGCCAAAAGATGCTCCATTTGATAGAATTATTATTACAGCAGGCTCTCCTGATATTCCGCTACCATTAGCAGAGCAGTTAAATGAAGGAGGAATTCTCGTCATTCCAATAGGAACAAGGCATATTCAAGAGTTGATTGTGGCAAGGAAAGAGATGGGTGAGCTTATCAAAAAGAAAGAATGCGGATGCATCTTTGTCCCACTCCTTGGGAAGTATGGCTGGGACTCTAATTAAATCAAAATTTTTAATTTTTTTATATATGGAACATATTATCTGGTTTATTAACCTTTTTCTTCATCTTGACAAACACTTAGATGCAGTCATCAGCTCCTTTGGGGTATGGACATATGTTATGCTCTTTCTCATCATCTTCTGTGAGACTGGTCTTGTTGTCACGCCTATTCTGCCAGGAGATTCCTTGCTGTTTGCTGCTGGAACATTTGCCGCCATAGGTTCACTTGATAAATGGTATTTGGCTGCCTCTTTGGTAATTGCCGCTATATTGGGAGATACAGCAAACTACTGGATAGGCTACATAGTTGGACCAAAGGTATTTACAAGCCAATCCTCTAAATTCCTCAACAAAAAACACCTTACGAGAAGCCATGGATTTTATGAAAAATACGGTGGTAAGACAATCATAATCGCCAGATTTATTCCCATTATCCGCACCTTTGCACCATTTGTCGCTGGGATAGGAAGGATGACCTATATTAAATTCCTGTTTTACAACATCATTGGTGGGGTTTTGTGGATCGGTCTATTCATCTTTGGTGGTTATTATTTCGGAAATATCCCTTTTGTGAAACAAAATTTTACAGTTGTCATCTTTGTTATCATCTTTATTTCACTCATTCCAATCGTTATAGAGTTCTTGCAACATAAGTATGGAAGGAAGATAAAAGATTAAAAATAAAATTTTGATTTAGGAGCAATGAATAATGAAGTTTGAAGAGGCAATAAAGAGGCTTGAGGAGATTGTGAGGATATTGGAGAAGGGCGAGATCTCTTTGGATGACTCACTCAGTCTCTTTGAAGAGGGTGTAACCTTAAGAAAATTCTGCACAAAGAAGCTTTCTGAGGCAGAAAAGAAGATAAGGGTGATAACTGAAGAAGAAGATGTTAGAAATGTGGAGAGAAGAGAAGATACAGAGGATTGATGAGACAATAGCGTCTATCTTGCCAAAAGGAGAAGATAGATTTCATCAAGCAATAAGCTATGCCTTATTCCCTGGTGGGAAGAGGATACGACCATTGTTGTGCCTCGCAAGTTGTGAAGCTTGCGGTGATATAACAGATGAAGCCTATAAAGTAGCCGCTGCCATTGAACTTATCCATAGCTATTCTTTGGTTCACGATGACATCATTGACCAGGATGAGATGCGGCGGGGAAAACCCTCGGTTTATAAGGAGTATGGAGAGAATCTGGCTATATTGGTCGGGGATAGTCTGTTCACATTGGCAAACGAGATATTGATAGACTCATCTGATGTTGCAAAGGAGGTTATCTCTGCTTCTTCTAAAATGATCAGAGGACAGGTAGAAGAGATGGCTCTTTCAGAGCCTCCATTAGAGCAAATCTATCAGATATTTTCCCAGAAGACAGCCTCTTTATTTTCTGCCTCTTGTGTAGCCGGTGGCATAATTGGCGAAGGAAATAGAAAGCAAGTGGAGACTTTGAGAATTGCTGGAGAAAAATTTGGTCTTGCCTTTCAGATAGCAGATGATATAGCAGACAAAGGCAAGGAAGGGCTTAATATTTTCTCAATACTAAGCCCAGAAT
>JAGUXG010000088.1 GCA_020061965.1 bacterium | reverse complement strand
ATTCCTATTTTTCGCACCCTTAATAAAAGATAGTCTTTTTGCTCTAAATTAAATCTTCATCTTAAATTTTTCTCTATTTTTTTATGCGAAAAATAGGAAATTTGCCAAAGTCTAGTTAAATTATCCGTGGTGAACTATTATCATTTCTGTTTCTGTTTTACCTTAAACTTGACTGTTCCTGTTCCGTTTGGAGGAACACTTCCATTAAGTTTCCATTTGATGACCCTTGTCTCTGTGCCAGGGTCATCATTCTTCCAATTTACACCACCATCACTTGAATACCAGATTGTAGCGCTTCCTACGGTTATAGTGCCACTATCTTTTATATATTCTGTCTCTTCAGGGATCTGGTCATATATTGTGCATTCTGTAGCTGTGCCATTACCCGTATTATCATATTCCAAAGTATAGGTGAGGGTTGCCTCGTCAACAACAGACTTTGAAAGTACGAGAGTCGGCGTTCCATCAGCAAAGACAAAACCAGAAAAAAACAAGATACATATAGCTATATTTTTCATGTTTACAAAACCAATTTTTCTCGCCAAGGCGCAAAGCTCGCAAAGATTATAAGTTATTTACAATACGTGTAATACCATTTTTAATCAATTCTTCGTTGAAATTGATCAATAAGCCAAGTTTCATTCCTGTTACTTTTAAGTAAGTTAGAAGTTGTTTTTTGTGAACAGGCATAATTTTTTCGACAGATTTTAATTCAATTATTACTTTGCTCTCCACAATTATGTCTGCTCTAAACCCAAGATCCATCTTGATGCTTTCATAATTCACAGGTATCCCTACTTGTCTTTCGCACATTAAATCTTTTGTCAATTCATAAAATAAAATTTCTTCATAGACAGATTCCAATAATCCTGGTCCTAATGCCTTATGAATTTTAAGGCAACGATCAACGATGATCTTAGATAATTCATCTTCATTCATTATCTCTTAGCGTCCTTTGCGTCTTTGCGAGAGATTATTTTCCTGAAGGAGGGTAGGGGTTCTACCCTCCTTGTATTCTTATTTCCTTATATATCTCTTTTCTATGAGCCACTTTGTGAACAGTGACCATTTCTTTTTGGTGATTAACCTCGTAGATAACCCTCCACTTACCCACCTTTAGCTTGTAAAGTCCAGCAAGCCTTCTTTCTAATGCCAAATGCCTAACCTCTTTTGCTTTATCCACCAGCCATTTTAGCTTGTCCAATATCCTTTGACCTGTTTCTCTATCAAGTTTGGAAAGGGATATTTTACCTTGTAGGGTAAAACAAACCTTATACATCTACCAGTTAAGCCCTAATCCTTTTGCCACCTCTGAGGCAGGGATTCTTTGAGGAGAAACAAGAGATTCCATCAACTCTTTCTCTACCTCAGGGGCCAATTCCATTCCGTAATCAGGGTCATAAAGCTCTTGCATTGTTTCTCTTATAACCCCTTTTAATTCTCCCACTGTTATCTCATTTACCCTTTTAGTCTCTGTAATTACAGCCATTCTCTTTTTTCCTTGAAGGAGGGTAGGGGTTCTACCCTCCTTGTATTCTCATTCCCTTATTTTACCTTCACTGTGAAGCAACACGTGTCAGTATCGCCTGGACCAATCGCTCCGAGATTCCATCTGATGGTAGTGACATCTAAAGTAGGTGATACATTCCATGATCCTCCGCCATCGTTTGAATATTTGATCTCTGCACCACAATAATTACTTGTAGCTGCTCCATCCAACTCGCACCCAGCAGGAATAGCGTCATAGAGAACGCAGGCTGTAGCTGTGCCATCACCTTCGTTCATAAAGGTTATGGTGTAGGTCAGGGTTCCGTCCTTTGAAATCGTTCCTTTTGGAGAAACTTCCTTTATCAGCTTGATGGATGGTGTTCCAATGGGTACATATGTTATGTGCAGCGTGTTTGTGGCAAAGGCTGCAGCATAAGGCATAGGTTTTTGTCCTTCGTTCTTGTAGTACATAAACGCGGTGTTGTATATGGTATCTGTGCCGAGTATCTCTTCTACATCCACGATTCGCAAGTAGCCATTCCCGTACCCGTACTGCCATGTCTTTGTTCCAGATGAGGTAACATCATAGAGATCAGGATCACCAGCTGATGACATACAATAAACACCAACCAGGGTATTTCCATCTGAAAGCCTCTCTGCATCGTATGGTGGATATTGTGGAGTTGTTGTATGTTGCCAGATGGTTATCCATCCACCAGTTCCAGTTGCCATTTCTGTCACTGTGCCAGCAGATCCAGATAGTCCTTGTGTGATCAAGATATGACCATTTGGAAGCCATTCTACATCCTTTAGGTTGTTTAAGCCAGTTAATATCGTGCTTGAGCATTGATTTGGGTAGAAAACCTCACTCACAGTACCGTCACCGTCAGCAACTAAGATATGACCATTTGGAAGCCATTCTACATCGATCGCGTTATTACAACCATACTGCCATATTAGAGCTTGTGCATTACCTTGCTCAGCTACACCAACACAGTTAGGGAAAGCAATCACTGTGGCTGTGCCCTTTCTCTCTGCATCCCTTGGACCGAGATAATTATCACTATAAAACACGAGGGATGTGCCATAATTTGGTGCTGGTCCGACCTCAATCACCCTGTTGTTACCGGTGTCAGCAATCAGGGTGTTGCCATTTGGAAGCCTCTCTGCATCCGATGGGTTGCTGAGTTCACCAGAGTTACCATAGCTCCATACCACGTTTTTACAACGGTTCACCTCTATCACTCGATTGGACATTTGCTCAACATACAAGGTGTTGGTTGTCCTTGTTTCACCAGCTCCAAAAGCCTGACTTGCCAGAATCAATCCCAGAATCTGTCCTAATAAGACTATCCTTTTCATTTTTTTCACCTCCTTTTTCCAAGATTTCAGGTTTTTAGTTCACCTGATAAACTTTATTTTATAAGTTTATACACAAAAGATTGGTTTGTCAAGGACATAGATCACAAAACAGAGATAAATTTTTACCCTCATCTAAAAAATTGATGTTCAAAAGGTTAAAAATAGCGACCTAAATGTAGTCCACTTTTGAACTTTAGCCAACAGGAATTTTATAAATCTGATTGACAAGCCGTCCAATAAGGATATACGATAAGAAGTAGGATGCAGAGGATAAGGCATATTTTAGAGTATCTTTTTGTCCTGGGCTTGATTGGAATTATAAGGTTTATCGGAAAGACCAGGATAAACCCTTTTGCCAAAGCCCTTTCTGTAATCATCTTTCTGTTTCCAAGGCATAGAAGAATGGTTACGGAAAATCTCAGAGCCTCATTTCCAGAGCTTCCTGCCAAGAGGATAGAAGGGATTGCCAAAGAATGTTATCAAAACTTTGTCCTATCTATCTTAGAGTTTATTGAGATGGCGGAATTAAAAAAAGAGGAGATAGAAGGCAGGGTAGAGGTCTATGGACTTCCTAATATTGAGAAGGCGGTCTCTGATGGAAAGGGTGTAATTATGGCTACTGTTCATCTTGGAAACTGGGAGATGATGGGCAGGGTGCTTACATCTAAAGGCTATAAACTGAATGTGATTGCCAGAAGGCAAAGAAATAAACTTGTTGAAAGGTTGATTAGAGAAAAGAGGCAGAAGGCAGGGTTCGGCGTGATCTATTCAGAGTCTGCAAAGGTAGATGTGTTGGAAGCCCTTTCATCTAAAGAGATTGTTGCCATTTTAATTGATCAAGATGCTGGAAGTAGTGGTGTGTTTGTTGATTTCTTTGGTAGGCCTGCCTCCACCACACCTTCTCCGATTATCTTTAGCCTGAGAACAGGTGCGCCAATAATCCCTTTTTATAACATCCGAAAGAAAGACGGCAGTTTAAGGGTGATGATTGAAGAACCCTTTCTTTTGAAGAGGAAGGGGGCTATAAAAAGCGATATTGCCTTGAATCTTGGGGCTTTAACTAAAAAATTTGAGGAGGTCATCAGAAAGAATCCTGACCAGTGGTTCTGGCTACATAACCGTTGGGCAACCAAAAATAGCCATCAGCAGTCAGCAATTAGCCAATAAAAGACCGAACACTTTTATCTCTTTCTCATAATCTTCAAAATAAGGGAGAGAATGATTGGGGTGTAGGAGACCTTTGGCTGTGACTTCAGAGAAAGGTCGGTATCAGCAAGAAGCTTAAAAACCTCAGCTCCTGCCCTTTCTTTTCGCATCTTACTGGCAAGAAAAAAGAGGATATGAGACTCTGACATTCCATCTTCTATCAATTGGAGGCAAAGGTTTATGGCATTCTTATCCCCTCTTTTTATGAGTTCAAAAAGCTTAAAACTGTCTTGCCAAGACCCACGAGAGGAAGAGATTGTCACATCATCTTCTACCACCCTCTCTTTTTCTTTGGAGAAACAGATCAGCTTCTCTATCTCAACCGCCAGAAGAGCAGTATCGTCTCCAACTATATCAAGAAGGGCATCAAGGGCTTGGTCGTCAATCTCTCTTCCTTCTCTTTGAAAGAGACCTTTTGCCCAGAGGATAAGACCTTTTCCTTTAAGGCGAGGAAAGGTGACAACATCTCCATTTTGAGCAACATTTTTTTCAAGCTTAGGGTTTCTCTCCTTCTCAAGAAGAATGATTGTAGAAGATTCCTGGTTTTTTATGTATTCTAAAAGAGATGCCTTATTCTCTGGGCAAAAGGATGAGGCATCTTCTATCAAGACAAGTCTTCTTCCAAAGAGTTGGGATTGAGAAAGGATGTTATCCAACTCCTTTTCATTCTCACGGTTGATAATAATCTTTCTTCCCGAAAGCAAGGACGATAATCTTTTTACTGCCTTTTGCTTTAAGAAATCCTCTTCGCCTACAAAAAGATAGCAAGAAGCCACATCTTCCCTTTCAAGTTTCTCTTCAAGTTGATTGTATGTTATTGTCATGTCAATTATAACACACCCAGGACAAGATTGAATGCTCCTCCTACTAACAGGGCGGAAACAATCATGATTGCCGTAGCTTTAAGCATACCTACCACTCCCAATTCCTTTACTATCACAGCAAATGTAGCCACGCAAGGAAAATACATGCTTAAGACAATAGAGGCTACTACCATTTGAGAGAAGGTTAAATCAAGAGGAATGAGCATACCTACGGCTACATCTTTGCGTAGCAATCCAATCAAGAGTGCTCCAGCAATCTCTTTTGGCAAGCCTAAAACTACTGTAATTACTGGGGCAGTGTATCTTCCGAGAAGATCAACTATCCCAAGCGTGTATAACATATTAGCAATAAATACCCCAAGCAATAACCATGGTGTTGCTTCTTTAATAAACCAGATGAGCCTCATCCAGATCTTCTTTGCAAGCAATTGAAAGTAAGGGAGGCGGTAAGGGGGTATCTCAAGAAATATCTCCATAGATTCACCTTTCATCACCCTATTCAGTAAAATCCCCAGGCTAATCCAAACTACCAATAGTGTTCCAAAAACTATTGTTAGTCCTCCAACTCCATGTTTTCCTATTAAGGCAATTATCATAGCGGTCTTTGCTATGCAAGGAACAGCAATAGACATTAGGGTAGCGGCAATAAATCTTTCCCGTTTTGTTTCCAGAATCCTGATGGACAATATACCGGGAACATTACAACCCAGTCCAAGCATTGTGGGAATTATCGCCATGCCATGCAGACCTATCTTATGGAAAATATTATCTACTAATACCGCTAATCTTGGCAGATAGCCTGAGTCTTCTAAAAAAGAAAGGATCAAATAAAAGGCAAAGACATAGGGAAGAACTGCTCCAAATTCCACAAAAAGCCCAGTGGTAAGAAGACCAAAGGATTCACCAAAATCTATTTTCCCCTCTGCAAGTTTTCCGATTAATATATTGTGGATAAATCCATCACCACCTAAAAGATTTGAGACTTTCAACATCAATGGTGCCCACAAATTCTCAAAGAATGGTTCAAACACATATTCTATTAATCCTTCCCCAATAAATCTTATCACCGCGAAGGTGGCAAAAAGGATGCCTATGGCTATTGACATTCCTATTGCTGGATGAATCGAAGCGTCAGCCAATTTTTCAGATAATCTATGATGACGATGGGTCACCTTTTCTACCTTATCGACAATATTTCCCACCTCATGCCACCTTTCATCTTCATCATAGTCATATTCTGGTATCTTTATCTCCTTTATTCTGGATACCAGATCCTTAAATCCCTCACCAGTTAATGCGCAGGTAGGAACACATGGAACCTTCAAAACCTGTTCAAGTTTCTCCACATCGACTTTTATACCAGTATGTTTTGTTTCATCCCAGAGATTAAGAGCAATAATGAGAGGGATGTTCTTTTTGAGTAATTGCAGGGTAAGATTTAAGCTCCTTTCTAAATTTGTGCTATTTACTACATTGATAACTACATCCCCTTCTTTTAGCATCTCAACAGCGACCTCTTCGGCTATGGAGGCAGGTTCTAAAGAATATACTCCCGGAACATCAATAACTTCAGCAGTCTCACCCTTAAAACCCAGCTCCTCTGGCAGATGCATAACACCTTTAGTAAATTCCACCGTAGTTCCAGGGTAGTTAGAGGCAATAACATGAACGCCTGTAAGCCTTGAGAAGACCACGCTCTTACCTACATTGGGATTACCCATCAAAAGTATCTTCATTCTATCTCTTCCTTATCTATATCTACTTCTACTAATATCCTTTTTGCCATTCCAAAGCCAACAGCTATTTGAGTTCTACCTACTATAGCGACAACAGGGCCACGCATAGCTTGTTGACTTATCTTTTTTATCTCCACGCCTTGTCTGATTCCTAATGTCGAAAGTCTTGAAACAATTCCTTTCCCACCATCAATTCCTACAACCACCCCAATCTTTTTTGGTTCCATCTCACTCAGTAAGACCTTCATAGTTCCCACCTCCTAAGCTAATGAAGTGCACTAAAGTCAGGTTTACAATCGCAATACCAGCTTTTTGCCAGCCTTATTCTTCTTGTAGATTATATACCGAGGATAAATTAGATTACAATAAATTTTGGTAACTATTTACTCATCTGAAGTGTTTTTTCTTTAACCTATTGAAATTCAACAACTTACGAGATTTCACTAAACATTTTGGCAAAATCGTAAGTACT
>JAGUXG010000022.1 GCA_020061965.1 bacterium | reverse complement strand
ATTATCCCATAGAACTCCATTGACTTCTGGTTCTTCACACAATTCAACACCCCGTCACCGACAAATGCAACTATTGGCTCTATTTCCTCATCAATATGTATATCAGCTACATAGCAAGACATAGCATGGGTAATCGCTAATTTTGGGTTTTCGCTTTTATATGGAGGTTTGGTAATCACAAATAATATACCCTTTGCCATATCTTACTCACCCCCTATGTGTAATACCCGATCACTCTTGGCTGCCCTGGCCACATACCAGTCCATGCTGTGAATCGATATTCCTTCAAGCACATCTTCTTTATGTATTCCCCTTGCAGAGGCACAGGCTTCGCAGACTGAGACGGCTACACCCTTATGGATAAGTGCTTTTATCCTCTCTATCAAATAGGAGTAGTCCTTGAATGGTTTTTGTCCCTTTTTGGCTAAACTTACGGCATTGCCAGATAGCCAGAGATTGATTGTATGGCCTTTATCTACCCCTGTCTCTGCCAACTTAACCGCAAAGTCAGTGTTCATTGAGCCAATAGGGGATGAGAATAGTCCAATGCTTAAGGTCTTCATAGCCAGATCAGTTTTTCGTATTCCTCCATTATCAAGTCTGTAAGCTCAGGATAGGTGATAACCTTTACCCTACTATCCACATCATCCAAATCAAACCCTCTTGTCTTAAGGTCTTCTGAGAGAAGGTAGTATTCTGCATCCTCCATTTTGTCAGGCTTAAGACCAAGGTATATTCCATTTTCAACAAGGAATATCCCTAGCTTTTCTGCCTTCAGCCTATCAAGGGGTTCATTTTGTTCAAATTCACTCACAAACACACCAAGTTTCATTCCTTTTTCTCTATCAAAAGCCTAAATGTTCCATCAGGGTTCTCTTTAACCTCAATAGGATAGCCCTTCTTCTGGCAGAGGTTTGGGATAGACTCTAAAGCTGCGGGCTTATAATCAGTGATAACCTGAAGCACCTGTCCCTTTTCCATCCCCTTTAGTGCATCCCTTACCTCCATCACCGTATAAGGGCATATCTTTCCTGTAATCTCAATCACCTTATCAATTTTACTGCAACAACAACCCATCTTTACCTCCAAATTTTATGCAAAATTTATCACCTTATCTGCCACAATCAGATCAACCAACTCTGGGTAGCCAATTGTCGTTACTTTACCAGCTAATCTTTCCTTTAATCCCCTTGCATGAACATCATCTTCCATGGCATATACCTTACCTGGCATAGTAGATGGGTCAAGATAGACACCATCCTTGATAAGGACTACCTTAGCCTCTATATCCATATTAGCTACGGAAGCTGCAATCGCTCCATTTGGTTTGTCAACTAAATAAACAGCCATATTATTTTACCTCCTTTTACCAATCAAGGCAAAAATCAGCCCCTTCATACAGTGCCCATGATTGGCTTCTGGGAATCACTGTTATATCGTTTGCTAATTCACCTTCTGATATTCCTCTTGCCTCAAGGTCTTCTTTGACAGCGTAGAATTTTACCCCTCCTTTTTTTAGGGTTCCTTCATAGCCTAAGTTTTCTGCCCTATCAGCACCTTTTAAGGCATAATAGACACCATCAGCTTGCATAAGCAATGTTACCTGATGTTCGTCAATGCCAGCAAGAGCACCTACAGCCGCTCGCCAGCCCTCTGTATGGAACACTGTTCCATAAGGTGCCCTGTTAAAATGATAGAGTAGCTTTCTTGTAGCCATTAACCTTCACCTCCTAATTTAATCTGTCACAATGTGACTAATGTGTCAGCCTCACCAATAATATCAGCGAAATCTGGCAATCCACCGACCTTAACCCCTTCAATGAACTCCTTACCACCTTCCAGACCCCTTCCATTGACACAAATACCGCAGGCAATAATTTTAGCCCCTTTTTCTACTAGCCTTTTCATACCAGAAACAGGCAGATTCTCCTCTGTTGTTCCAGGAAACTTCTGATGCTTAACGGCATTATAAACGCCATCAAGATACCAGAATGCCTGCACACTATGCCCCTTATCCAAAGCTGCCTCAGCTATTTTGGTAAAGACCTTGTAGTTCTCGCTCTGCCAAGGTCCCTCTGTAAGCAACATCCCTATTTTAGCCATTTTTTTCTCACCTCCTAATATTTTTGCTTTCGCAAAAATATTAACAATTATAAATATAAACATCACCCCCTAAAACGGTATCACCACATCCGCAGAGCTAATCATTTCATTGATTACCTGCCTGGGCTTAATTGTTATTTCTTCCCGACTAATCTTAAGCTTCCGGCTGACTAATGCCTCCTCTTCAGCAATCAACTCTACTTCCATCATCTTTAGGGTTTCAACATGCTTGGGTAAGTCTCGCTCCTGTGCCGCTGGACAAGAGAGAGATGCCGCAGAGAAGACACCATCATCTATAAAAAGCACCTTAATCTTATTCTCTTCCTCAATAGTTAACCCTACTGCACATCTTAAGGCTTCAGAATTACGAATAGTATTAAATGGTAATGCCCTGATAATAATTGCAACATTTTTCATTCTATCACCCCTTTCAATCCGCAATCCGAAATCAACAATCCGAAATTTTCCATTATCCCCCAAATGTCAAGAATCTATCTGCCTCATTAACCATACAAGCCAATTCATATTGACCAGCATATTTTACGCCAGAAAGGCAATCTTCTGCTCCTACACCCCGTTCTTCTGCCGTATGACCACACAAAGCAATAGATGCCCCTTTAGTCATTAACCCTGCAAACCTGATGGAAATCTTATTTTTCTTGACCACATTATAAACCCCGTCATCCATAAGAAAAAGCCCTGCTGTATGCCCTCCTTCAAGAGCAGCCTGGACTAACTTAATTACTACTATAGAGTTTTGATCTTCAGGGCTTGTAGTCAATAATATACATAGTTTCATCGCACAGACCCCAAATATATATAATTATTCTCAATATTATAATTAAAAAATATGATCTGTCAAAATACAAAACATTTTATGTTACACATCATTTATCAGAAATATGATAGGGTTATCCTTGTTCTCTTTTGCCGCCTTTGGAGTTAAAAAGGCATGGAAGACCCAATTTGGGTCATCTAACCCACAAGAACAGACAACTAAAAGCTCAGCCATTTAATTTACATCATATCAATATAACCGCAGGGGCATTCTTCGGCACATTTTTTACACCCTTGGCAGGTTTCTAAGTGAAATTCGTAGTGTTGACCTTTAGGTAGCCTTTTTACTGCACTATCTGAACAATATGTAAAACAATTGTCACAATCAAAGCACATTCCACAGCTCATACACCTCTTTGCCTCATAGATAGCGTCTTCTTGGCTTGAGGCATCTTTTCTTTGCATACTTTCATAGTAATTCAGGTTCATATTTGTGTATTTTATAATAGGAAGGGAAGAGGATTTTGCAGGCTCTTTCTCCCTAATATATTCATCAATTGCCAAAGCCGCCTTTCTTCCTAATCCAATAGCATCTGTTGCAAAGCCAAGTTTATTTGTTACATCCCCTCCTGCAAATACATTTTCTATCTTTGTTCTCTGCCTTTCATTAACAGAAATCCAGCCATTATCATTAAGGTCTTCTAAGCCAGAAAAATCAGGGATTTGGCTTATTGCGGCAATAATTGTATCTTGTTTTATATTAAATTCTGAGCCAGGAATTGCAATTGGCTTTTGCCTTCCTTTCTCATCCTTTTCACCAGAAAGCTCCATCCTTATGCATTTAAGCCAATTATCTGTAATTTCAAGAGGAGCAACAAGGAATTCTATTTTTACCCCTTCCTTTAAGGCCTCTTCTACCTCCTCTTTGATTGCTGGCATCTCATTTTTTGTCCTTCTGTAAAGAATTGTTACATCTTTCCCAAGCCTTTTTGAAGACCTTGCGCAATCAATTGCAGAGTTTCCACCACCAATAACAACAACACTATCTCCAATATCTATCTTCTCTCCTGAATTTATCTTATTTAAGAAGGAGACAGCAGACAATACCCTTTCTTCTCCCTTTATATTTAAAGGGCTTCCTACTTGTGCTCCAATTGCAACATATATAGCATTAAAATCATTTAATTCATCTATCCCTACCTTTTTGTTTACTACATCAATCCCTAAATCCAGGATTTTTTGAATTTCAGCATCCAATATATCAGAAGGCAATCTATATCTTGGGATTCCATACCTTAACATACCGCCAAGTTTTTCCTTTTCCTCAAATATAGAGACCCTATATCCCATCCTTGCAAGGTGATATGCACAGGAAAGACCCGATGGCCCTCCCCCAATTATTCCTATTTTTTCTGGGAATGTATCGTTGTAAAGTTTTTTGTGGGATAGATTGTTATTTATTCCCCAATCACCGATAAACCTCTCAAGGCTATTTATGGATATTGCCTCGTCCTTTCCTTGCCGATTGCATTCCTGCTCACAAGGATGTGGGCAAACACGGCCTGTTGTAGCAGGAAATGGGTTTGTCTCTGTTAAAATATACCATGCCATCTTAAGGGATTCATCGTAAGTGCGACCATATCCCTCTGATTGGGCAATCGTTGTCAAATACCCTCTAATATCATTACTACTTGGGCAGGCTGCAATACAAGGTGGCGTTTTTGGAGCATATAAGGGTCTTAATGTAGAAATACCTACACCTACCCCCCTTACAAAACAGATCCCTAATTTCCTCTTTCTCTTTTTAAGAATAATCATTTTTCTATTTCGGATCGCGAATTAAGGCAAACTCCTTTGTCCTCTTCCGAAGCTCATCTTGTGTCATTTTCAACTCGCAATCCGCGATTCGCAATTTCAATAAAGCTTCCGCCTGCATAGGTATAGACACACCTTTCAGAATCTATTAGCTCCTTAAGGGCTTGCTTTCCCTCCTCTTTAGAAACCCCATACTTTGCCTCCATCTCCTTAACAAGGTCAGATGGCTTAAATTTTTTCTTGCCTGTATAATCCCTTACAAGATTATACATCTCATCAGCCAATTGTTGAATAGTTATCTCCATTTTTACGCCTCTCTAAAATTGTCCATAGTCAATGGTCCATAGTCCATAGTAATAATATCCGATAGGTCTATGGACTATGGACTAAATTGCTATGGACTATCCTTTCATTTGTGTTGTTGTTCTATATGTTCTTCCTGCATATCTGAAATCATCAATGTGATATTTTGTGAACTTAATCCCTGTTAGCTCAAAGAATTTTGGCCAGCCAATTCTTTCAATCCACTCACCCATTCTTTCATAGTTTCTTGCGTTCTTTACATAGAGATCAACAATATTTTTAATAGCGCTTGTAACCTCAGGCCACCTTGGTGGATTATTTGGAAGATAGGGAATTGCCAATTTTGTGAACTTTGGCATACTCCTTGCATTCGAGACCTTGCCACCAACCCAAATAGAGACACCATCATTTAATGGGTCAGCAATGGGCATTGCTGGACAAACCGTATAGCAATTGCCACAATACATACACCTATCCTCATCTACCTCTACGCTTTTCTTCCCATCTATAAATATTGGCCTGATTGCGGCATTAGGGCAGGATGCAACGGTTGAGGGAATCTCGCATATCTTTGGCAATTTTTCATGGTCTATCCTTGGTGGCGTTCTATGAACACCCAATATAGCAATATCAGAGCAATGAACAGCCCCACACATATTAAGGCAGCAGGCAACTGCAATCCGAAGCTTTGCTGGCATATCCATATTAGTAAAATGCCCGTATAGCTCATCCATAACCACTTTAACCAAACCAGAGGCGTCTGTTGCCGAAGAATGGCAGTGAACCCAGCCTTGTGTATGGACAATGTTTGAGATAGACCTTCCAATCCCACCAACAGGAATCCCCTCTTTTTCTAAATCAGCAATCAAAGGCTCAATGTTTTCGCTCTTGCCAAGCAAGAATTCAATATTGTTTCTACTTGTGAACCTCAGGTATCCATTACAGTATTTATCAGCCAGGTCGCATATTAGCCTTATAAAATCTGTAGATATAAGCCTTGGTGAACCTGCCCTTACTGTCCAAAGCTTATCGCCTGTCTCTGATATATGAACCATCACACCAGGCTTTAATATCTCATGATACCTCCACTTTCCATAGTTTCTCTTAATTGTAGGACATAGAAACCCTTCATAGTGTGGAGGGCCAATATCTGTTTTTCTATCCCTAATTTGCTCTTTTGTTGCCATTTTATACCTCCTTAAATTAGTGTATAGTGTTGAGTGTATAGTCATAAAGAAGTGTAGAGTGTAGAGTGTATAGTCATATTGATTAAATAAC
This sequence comes from bacterium, assembly GCA_020061965.1. GTDB lineage: Bacteria > UBA9089 > UBA9088 > UBA9088 > JAGUXG01 > JAGUXG01. The sequence goes on along the minus strand of JAGUXG010000022.1, from coordinate 2,339 downwards.
TATACACTATTCACTCTCATAATACTCCTCATAGAAAATATATGGATTATCCCTTGGTTGAATAACCATTTGGGCTGAAGGCTCAATTCCTATTGTCTCAAGGAAATTACCAAGGCCTACCCTTTGAATAAGCTCACCAATTCTCTCCCTTGCTACACCGTTCTCATCCCAGAAATCCCATATCTTTCTAATCAATGCCTTAAGTTCATCGTATGGTGGCTCTATTTTCATAAATGGAATAATAACAGAGGAAAGGAGGGCACCCTGGACAATCGGTGCCTTTGACCCAACAAGAATAGCCGCACCCTTATCCTCTCCCTGTCTTAATGCCTTTGGCATAACATTTATACAGTGCATACACTTAACGCATTCACTATTGTTTATGGTAAGTTTTACCCCATCCCATTTTATAGCCTTACTTGGGCATCTCCTTACTACCTCAAATTTTATGTCCAAGCCTTTTTCCGCATATTCTGCTACAGCATCTTGATTGATTTGAATCTCACCCCTCCATGTGCCAATTACAGAGAAATCAGACCTTGCAATTGAGGCAACACAATCATTCGGGCATCCCGCCATTTTGAACTTCCATTTATATGGAAATAAGGGTCTATGCAATTCATCCTGATATGTCATTGTTATATCATAGGTAAGCGCTAAGGTATCATAGCAGGCAAACTCACACCTTGCAGGGCCTACACAACAGCTTGGTGTTCTTGCATCTCCTCCTGAGCCACCCAAATCCCAGGAAGCGGCTGATAGCTCACAGAATATATCCTCCAGGTCATCTGTAGAAGCCCCTAAAAACACTGTATCACCTGTTGAGCCATGCATATTTGTTAAGCCAGAGCCATATTTATCCCAAATATCACATAGCTTTCTTAAGGCATCGCTTGTATAAAACCAGCCTGATGGCTGATTAACCCGAATTGTATGGAATTGTGCAGCCCCTGGGAATTGTTCTCCTACATCAGAAAATCTTCCAATAACACCACCACCATATCCCTTTACACCAACAATCCCACCATGCTTCCAGTGGGTCTTTTTCTCCTTGTAAGAAAGCTCAAGCTGACCCAGAAGCCCTTCTGCCTTCTTGCTCTTTTTGGCCGCTTTTTTTATCTCAGAAACAAAGCTAGACCAGGGCCCCTTTTCTAACTCATCCAATAATGGCGTCTCCATTTTTACCTCCATTTTAAGCTTAATCCTTTATTACGAAGGCACTCTGAATGCCTTTAGCTTCCGACTTATTGCTACTTGTCACTCTCCTTGAACCTTTTTATGGTCAGAATATAAGGCTATTCCTACTATTATAACCCCAAACACGACTAACATACCCATTACAATCAATATGCTTTCCATTTCTTACTCCTCCTCTGTTGAGGCAACAAGAATTATTGCCAAACAGACAAAAATCACGAAGAAGATACCACTACCTAGAACAAGCTCCATGTAAAAATGCCCGCTGATGATACTTCCTAATATTAGCAACTATTTACTCATCTGATTACTCATCTGAAGTGAAAGACTCGACAATAAAACAATGGTTCCTGTTTTGATCCATTCAGAAAGTGAATTTGTTAGCGTAGAAATTGGATCAACCTTACGAAGATGTAAGCTTCTAAATATTGACATCAGTATTGCCTGAGTATCAGCACCTTGTTGGGAACGGTTACAGTAGGAGTTTTTTCTCATAATAACTGTTGGCCTTATTTGCCTTTCAGCATAGTTGTTATCAGCGCTCACTTCGGGATGGTTTACAAAGGTAAAAAGTTCATCTTTGTGCTTCTTGAGACGATTAGCAATACGGTTGCAATCAGCATCTTCATATTTCTGGTTGTAAATTATTGTCAGCCTTTGATGTAATCTATCACTCTTTGACATATAAGTGGACAATACATCTCTGTTTGGCCCACGCTACTATTTTTCCATATGCGCCAAAGAAATCGCAGATTAGGATACCACCAAATACCTTACCGAGTACCTTCTTAATTACTGGAGAACCCCTTGATCTATCAATGGTAAAATAAGCAACTATCTCGTTTGTAAAACACCAAAGCCAATGTGTCTTGCCATTTACTCGCCAACCAGTCTCATCGGCGTTTAAGACAGCACTTGCACTTGCTTCTTTGCCTAATTCTTGATAAACCTGTTTTTGACCAGGTTTTTTCCTTCCACTCTTGGCAGGTTCTTTTTCATAAACAGGCTTCATCCCTGATGGAGTAGAAGGATATGCCCTAAATTCAGCAACCCTTGCCTCAAGTTCACTTATTTGTTTAGCTTGAAGTTCTATTGTTTCCTTTTGCTGGGTAATGATCTCAGCCTGTTGGGCAATGATTTTT
>JAGUXG010000165.1 GCA_020061965.1 bacterium | reverse complement strand
CAAGGTCTATCTTGTTAATAATAACTATCACCTCTTTATTGCATCCTTTGAGTTGAATGGGTATTGGTTCTACCCCATAAGGTTCTACTATCCAAAGGACAAGGTCAGCATCCTTTAGAGACTCTTCAGCAGCGTTCAACATCTTCTCATCAAGCTTATCCTTTGGTTTATGCATCAGACCAGGCGTATCAATAAATACAATCTGAAGGTCTTTTCTGTTCAATATGCCGAGAATCTTATGCCTTGTAGTCTGAGGCTTTGGTGTGACTGCTGAAAGCTTTTCTCCGATGAGTCTGTTTAAGAGTGTTGATTTTCCAACATTGGGCTTACCAATAATAGCTATAAAACCTGCTTTACTTTTAGAAGACTCATCCATCTTTTTATTATATACCGAGAATAACTGGGTTTGCAATAAATGATTGAACCACTGTTACAGCAAAGTGAAAAGGAAGGCTTCTGAAATCAATTACGAAAAGATTGTGGACAAAATATGTCAAAAGAATTATACTATATCAAAATATTTTAGAAGAAGGAGACAAAATGAAGGCAATAGAGAAAAAATGGTATGTGGTTAACGCAGCAGATATGAGGCTGGGAAGGCTTGCTTCACCTGTGGCGAAGATACTTTTGGGAAAACATAAACCATCTTACACACCAAATATGGATTCAGGTGATTATGTTATTGTGGTCAATGCTGAAAAGATAGTAGTGAGTGGAAAAAAGGAGAAAGATAAGCTCTATCACAAACACTCAGGTTATCCTGGTGGTCTAAAAACCCTTAACTTCAGTCAACTTAAAGAGAGAAATCCGAAAAAGATAATTGAATTTGCTGTGAAAGGAATGTTGCCACACAATACCCTTGGAAGAAAGATATTTAAGAACCTGAAGGTCTATACTGGACCTAATCATAAACAGATTGCACAGAAACCGGAGGTATTAGAAATATAGGTCATATAAGATTTATAAGACCTATAGAGGTAAAAGCTATGAATTACGAGGTGTAATATGGAAGAAAAATACTTTTGGGGAACAGGAAGAAGGAAAGAGGCAACAGCCAGGGTCAGGCTTATCCGAGGGGAAGGTAAGGTCATTGTAAATAAAAAGGATTTTACAGAATACTTTGGTGGCAGAGCAGAGTGGTTCAAGCCAAATGTGCTTAGACCATTAACTATCACTTCTGTAAGCGATAAGTTTGATGTCTTTGTGAATGTAAAGGGTGGAGGGATAGCTGGACAAGCTGATGCGATACGGCATGGGATAGCCAGGGCACTGACAAAAGCAAATCAAGAACTTATGCCAGTCTTACGCAAAAATGGTCTCTTGACTCGTGATTCTCGGGTCCATGAACGGAAGAAATATGGACTCTATGGAAGAAGACGCGGCTTCCAGTGGGCAAAGAGATAATCTTTGTAGTCTTCAGTCTTTATCTCCGTGCCTCTGTGGTTTGTATTAAAAAGCATCCTTGTCGCATAAAACGATGAGGATGCTTTTTGTTTATTTATACCCCAGTAAATCAGGTTTACAAAGAAAGTGATTGTAAGTTTAGGATGTTGTAAGTTGTAGGTTTGAGCCTTATCTCTTCTACTTCTTCAACCTACAACCTACAACAAAAATCTTCGCCAGACCTCGTGTTCCTTGAGTATAAAATTGGGTTAATCAGCAGAGAAAGGCAGTAGTATCTTAAATATTGACATTTTCCCGCATTCTTGATACCCTAATTAAATGAAGAATTTTTGCGGACTATTTCTCTTGCTCTTTGTCTTTGGTTTATACCTCTTCACCTTAAATCCAACCATTCCATTCCATGACAGCGGCGATATGGTCTCTGCTTCCTGGCTTCTTGGTATTCCTCATCCTACAGGCTATCCCCTCTATTCTCTATTTGGCAGACTCTTTTCTACCATCATTCCTATTGGCAACATAGCTTACAGAATGAATATGGAATCAGCCCTCTTTGCCTCCATAGCTGTAATGCTTGTCTATTTTATCATCTTAAGGCTAACCATAGAGACACAGAGACACAAAGGAGAAATAAATCCGAAATCCGAAATTCTAAACCCTAAACAAATCCAAAATTCAAAAACTATACACTCTACACTCTACACTATACACTCTATCATTCCTTCCATTGTTGCATCGTTGATGTTGGCTTTCTCTGCCACCTTCTGGGAGCAAGCAGTGATTGCCGAAAAATATACCTTGAATGCCCTCTTCTTCAGCCTACTTGTCTTTATCCTATTAAAATGGCAAGAGACTATAAATCCGAAATTCCTTTACTTGTTTGCTTTTATATTGGGTCTATCCTTTTGCCATCATATGCAGACATCGTTTATTGTGCCAGCCAGCATCTTCTTCATCATTGCTACCTTATGGAATCACAGAAGCACAGAGGCACAAAGGCATATAGGCACAAAGGCACAAAGAAAAAATCTTTGGATTTCACGAATTATTTTAGATCTCAAAACCAAAATTACACATTTTCCATTTTACATTTTACTCTTCCTCTTCCCCTTACTTCTCTATGCCTACCTTCCTATCCGCTCCTTTGCTCATCCTTTTGTAAACTGGGGTGACCCTGATAGGATAGGAGGTTTTCTTGATTATATCACTGCCAAAGGCTATGCCCATTACTTTGAGCAGTCATCTGTCCTTGATCATTTGAAGAGGGCTATGGGTCATTGGAAGACTACCATTCCTAATCAGTTTGGAATCCTCTTCTTGCCTGCCCTTTCTGGGGTTTTTCTGCTTTTAATAAGAAAAAAGAGGGTGTTCGGCTTATTCCTTCTTGTTGTTCTGGCAAATACAGCCCATTGCAGTCATTACAACATTCCTAATGTCTGGGACTACTATATTCCTACCTATATCATTTTAACTGTTGGACTTTCCATTCTCCTATCTTTACCCTTCTCGGCCATCAAACACAAGGCGATACTTCTCCTCTTCCCTTTTCTCATTTTAATTCCTATTCTCCATCTCTCTAAAAATATTAAAGGTCAAAATAGGAGCAAAGAGTATGACTTTTATGACGAAGGAATGGCCTGGCTCTCCTCTCCAGCCCAAGATGCTATTGTCTTGACCAAGGGTGATATTTGCTTCATTCTCTGGTATCTCCATTATGTTGAGAACGTTCGCTCCGACCTCTTCTTGATAAACGGCACATTCCTCCATTGCCATTGGCTGATAGATGAGATAACCAGATTAAGACCAGGTCTTATCTTTGACAAACAGCTTCCCGAAAAGAGGGTCTCGTCTTTGGAATTGGCAAATGTGAGATTTCAGAAATACCGAGAGATTATGGAGAAAAACATAAATAGGTATCCTATCTACACACCCTTTGCCGATGACATAACTACTGGTTTCAGGTTACTTCCAGAAGGGCTTTTCCAGAGGGTTCTTGACAATAGCCTTCCAGATGATGAATTTGCGAAATTAGTAAGTTCAAGCGTTTATGACCTTGGTGTTTATCAAAAAAGGTCTAAAGGGCTTTCTATGAGGGTGAAGGACTCTTATGTAAAGCAGGGTGTTCTCTTTTCTGAAATGGGCAGGAACAATGAAGCTATAGAATCTTTCAAGAAGGCAAAGAAGATAGACCCGAAAGATAAAGAGGTCTTAATCAATCTATCTAAATGCTACTATAATCTCGGCCTGAGTTTTGATGGGAGTGGAAATTTTGCTCTGGCAAAAGAGTGTTATGAAAAGGCCATAGGTTTTGACCCAAAAATGATTGATGCAATTTATAATCTTGGGCTACTCTACCATAAAAGAGGAGACAGTAAGAATACCCTCATTTACTGGAAAAAGATATTGGAGATAGATCCAACAAAGATAAAGACAAGGGAAAATATAGCCACTGTCTATTACAACAGCAAGGACTTTAGAAATGCAGCTATAGAGTGCAAAAGGATACTCAAAGATGAGCCACAGAACCAGTTGGCAAGCAATATGATCTATGCGATAAAGATGATAGCACCCGGTGCGGTTGATTGAATTCTATCTATACTCATTTTTCCCATCTTCCTTTTTTCACCGAAGATACAAACCCTTCTGCCCACATAGGTGTTCCTGATGCGTGTATATGGGTATAGGACGCCAGAATATTCTTATAAATTATTCCATCATGGACTCCATCTATCCCCTGACCACGAAGGACTTGATAGGCAAAATCTACATTGCTAAGGCCTACTACCTCTGAGTAATGAAACTCATGGCCTTTTATAAGCCTGCCGTCTTTTCCTTTAAGCACAACATAGCCGTGACCCTTTGGTTTTTCTCTAATCTTAATATCTGCTGGAATGCTTCCAATCATCTCCCTTTTCTCTCCTCTCCATTCAATTGACGAAGAGAGGTAGATAAGACCTCCACATTCAGCATAGATAGGCATTCCATGTTCAACTGCCTTCTTTATCTCTCTTCTCAGATTTACATTCTCCTCTAATCCATCCATAAATACCTCTGGAAAACCACCACCCAAATAAAGTCCATCTACATCTGGAAAACTATCTTTCAGTGTATCAAAAAATACAAGCTCAGCCCCTGCTCTTCTAATGCTTGTCAAGTTCTGAGGGTAATAGAAACAGAAGGCAGGGTCTTTGGCTACACCTAACTTAACAAAGCATTCTTTAGCCTCTATTTGTTCTTTCTCTAATATTGGTAAGCGTAAAGCAGAATTTGCTATCTCAATTATTCTTACTAAATCAATAGAATCCGCCACCTTCTCGGAAATTTTGTTAACCAACTCACAGGTTCTTTCCTCTTCTGCTACAGGAACCAAGCCCAAATGTCTCTGTCTTATCTCAATCTCTGGCAAGTTTGGCAAAGCACCCAAAACCTCTATTCCACAGTAATGACCAATAGCCTCCCTCAGTCTCTTCTCGTGCCTGGCACTTGAAACCTTATTCAAGATGACACCGTTGATGTGAATATCGGGCTCAAACCCGAGATAACCCAGAAGTAAAGGGGCTATTCCCCGGGTCATTCTTTGGGCATCAATGATTAGAATTATTGGGCTCTTTAATATTCTGGCTAAATTTGAGGTGCTTGTCTTTCCATCTAAATCAAACCCATCGTAAAGCCCCATATTCCCTTCAATAAGGGCTATCTCTGCCTCCCTTGTCTCTGTATAAAATGAAGAGATAATCTCCTCCTTCTCCATCATAAACAGGTCTAAGTTATGGCAGTCTCTGGAAGAAGCAATACAAAGCCACATTGGGTCAATGTAGTCAGGGCCCTTCTTAAATGTCTGAACAGAGAACCCTCTTTTGGCTAAAGCGTGTGATAGACCAATGCTTAAGGTAGTCTTCCCTGAGCTGCGGTTTGAAGCAGAAATAAGAATACGGGGAATATTGAAAGTAGCCATTGCTATATCAATTATATGTAAAATTATAAATATGTCAAATCTTCTTTACAAACCTCAGTCCTTAAATTAAAATTAAGGTATGATTGTCTGCAAGAGATGTGGCTATGAGAACTTAGACAATGCTTTATATTGCAACCTTTGCAAAGAGCTGTTTCATAAAAAAGAGAAGATGATGACGATAGAAGACCTTCCTTCAGAGATCAAATCTCAGCTTCTTGACCAGAAGAAGAAGGCAGAAGAAAAGTTTATCATTTCAAACCTATTCAGTGGGGTTCCCAGAAAGAAGTTGTTGACACTGGCCATAATCATTGGAGCGACAATCATCCTCTTTCTCATTGCTTTTCTATTCTCTTGTGGAAAATGAAATAGACATTACCTTTATTACAAATGAAGATAAGCAAAACCTTAAACAAAGGTTTGAGGTTTTAATCAAAGATACTTGATTATTCGATTGTGCCCGGTCGGATATTTTTATACCAGCGGGTTTCATGCTATCTACATGGCATTAGAAAAGACTGAAAAAGTTAGAGTCCTTATCGCCTTTGCAAAAGACAAATTTTCGGACTTTCTTGGGTTTCTGGCTTTCTTGTCTCCTGAGACACCACTCTATCTATCATCGTCCTATGCTTGGAAAAATTCTTCCTCTCCTTTTCTAATCTCCTATGCTCCATCAGTCCTTCTATGGCTCCCATTGTAAATGAACTACCTATCCAGATAAGGATTATATAGATAATCTCTTCTACGGTAATCTCTGATCCGAGAATTCCTTCCATCTATCTATTCTCACCTCCTCCCAATAACAAAAAGGGGCAGCAAATCAAAATCGGCGAGTTCGCGCTGACTCTGATAATGACTGCTACCCCTGTGAACACAGAGATAACAGCCTTCCCTTAGCGCGAACTCAGAGGATCAAATCCTCTTTAAGAAAAAGGCTCCAAACTATTCCTTGCTCTTAGAGCATTATTCTACCAGACCACCCTGTATTGTCAACCAAAAAGCCTTGCAGAGATCCCTGCCCAAAATAACCCCACCTAAGCCAAAACCTTCGCCCAATCCGCCTATGAAAAGGCCGAAAGGATGGGTTACCACTTAGCAAAGGCAGAGGCTACAAGACTTTTATAAAAGATGTGACCATAATCTTGACAAAATATACATATTTTTTGCTTTAGTAAAAATATCTTGACATCCGATAGATGCGTAATATACATTCATTTCAGTAGGTTAGGTAAAAGGGATCTTAATGAGATGAATTTTAAGGATTTGTATAAGAGTTTAGAGGAAAATGGCTACTATATTTTCCTGTGAAGACATCATATCATTTTATCCAGACTAAAAAAGAGAGGGTCTCAAAAAGACAATTTACAGATGGAAAAAGAAGGGGTGGATTTGCCCCGTAAAAGAGGGTTATATGAGCTTACATATCCTAAGATCCTAAGAATTTCAATGTTCCTGATATGTATATTGCAAATAAGCTCTATATCCCCTCCTATGTATCATTAGATACTGCCCTATTCAATTATAGCCTCATTCCAGAGGCGTCAATGGCCGTAACATCCATTACCACGAGGCCCACACGAAGGTTCAAGAACAAAGACGGCCTCTTTATCTATCGAACGGTTAAACCAAGCACTTTACAGGTTATTATGTGGAAAAGTGCGGCGACTTTGATATCCTTATTGCCGAACCAGAAAAAGCCCTCATTGATCACCTCATTTCAAGAAATATCGCCATAAGGAATTAAACCTTTTCGATGAGAGATTGGATAAAGATATGGTTTTGCAGCTTAGTAAGAGAAAATTAAATAAGGATGCAGAGCTGTATAGTCTTAATTAAAGGAGTTCTATGCTT
>JAGUXG010000171.1 GCA_020061965.1 bacterium | reverse complement strand
TGATAAAGAGAACATCTGATAGGTCAAAGGGAATATCTATATAGTAATCTAAAAAAAGGTGGTTTTGCTCGCTGTCAAGAAGCTCTAATAAAGAAGCTGAAAGGTTCGGGCTTACCTTATCAATCTCATCCAATAAAAAGACGGGATTCTTATGCCGAATCCTTCTCATATGCTGAATTATTTTCCCTGGCATAGCTGCCACATAAGTCATCCTGTGGCCTTTTATCTCTGATTCATCTTTAAGTCCACCCAATGAAAACCTGACAAAATCTCTTCCCAGTGCCTTGGCAATAGACTGAGCCACAGAGCTTTTTCCTACCCCTGGCGGACCAACAAAACAGAGGATAGAGCCAGGAAGCCTTCCTGCGAGTTTACTCACTGCCAAAAATTCAAGAACCCTCTCCTTTACTTTGGAAAGCCCAAGATGATTCTCCTCTAATATCCTCTTTGCCTCAACAAGGTCTATCTTCTCTTTGCTCTTCTTGTTCCAGGGAAGGCTGATGAGCCAGTCTATGTAGTTTCTGATAATAGCCCGTTCAGCCATCATCTCTGGCATCACCTTGAGACGGCCCATCTCTTTCTCTACCCTCTCTTTTGCCTCTTTAGGAAGCTCAGCCTTCTCTATCAGAGAAAAAATATCTTCTGGAGCGTCTATGCTATTTTTCCCTAATTCATCTTGCATAGCCTTTATCTTTTCGCTGAGAAGGTATTCCTTTTTGGTCTTTTCCATCTGTTTTGCCACCTTCTTCTGTATCTCTTTCTCTAATCTTAACATCTCTATCTCAGAAGAAAGGATACAAATAAGGTTTTCAAGCCTCTTTTCTGGATTGCCTTCTCTGAAAAGTTCTTCTTTCTTCTCTAATGAGATTTGAAGGCAAGAGGCAACCTGATCTGAAAACTGATCAGGTTCCTGCAGGTCTAAAATATCACCGCTACCAAGAATATCCCCTTTAAGATTAACATATTCTGCAAAATCTTTGCGGACATATCTTACCAAAGCCTCTGCTTTCTTTGTCTTTTTAGAATGAGATTTCAATCTTTCTACTTTGGCACAGAAGTAAGGTTCTCTTTTTATATCTCTCAAATTTGCTCTGAAAAGCCCTTCCAAGAGAACCTTTACCTTTCCATCAGGCAGTTTCAAGACTTGAAGGATTTCAGCTACAGTGCCTAAAGGATACAGGTCTTCTTCATCTGGTTCATCTGTATCTATATTTTTTTGGCATGTGGCAACAATCAACTTATCTTTGGCTATTGCTTTTTCTAATGAGAAAATAGACTTTTTGCGGGCAATAAATAAAGGAACGACCATATAAGGAAAGAGAAATGTTCCTCGTAAGGGAAGAAGGGGAATATATTTCACAATTTGAAATGATAAATGCTAAATGACAAATTTGCAATTAATAAAATGTAAGTCACCTCCAACCCATTATCTTATGCACTTGAGGGATGATACGAACATCAGAGAGATGAGACATGGCTATATCCTGAAGCTCAAGAAGAAGAGAAAAAGATATGTTTATATCTGCGGGCTGGATGATGAGAGGAATATTCGGGTTTATATCGCTTATCAGCCTTCCTGCATAAGCTAACTCATCTCTGTCTATATCCTCTGAAACCACAATTTTAACAAAGCGATTCCTACAAAGTTTGAGGAACTGCCTGTGTTCATCCCAGAAAGGCTTTTCTCCGGTAACAGATGGCAGCTTAATATCCATAGCCACCATATCTATTGAATCCGCTATATCAGAAAAGAGATGTGGCAAAGTTCCATTTGTCTCTAAATAGACAACCCATTCTTTATGAGACAGAAATTCTTTGATAAAATCAAGAGAGAGCAAAGGTTCGCCACCTGTGAGAGAGATTGAGTGAAAGACTTTACCCCTGAGGCCAGAGATAAGCCTATCTACTGAGACTGGATTCTCTATCTTTTCGGAAAAGAGATTGCAGGTTTTGCTCTCTGTCTGGCTATACTTTGTATCACAGAACCTGCACCTCAGATTACAGTTACAGAACCTGACAAATGCCTGCATTCTTCCAAGCCAGGGACCCTCTCCCTGAATAGACAGAAATACCTCGTAAATATCAGCCTTCAAATCTTATCTCTTTCAACACTTGATATGTTGCTCCTTTTGGGGTGAGCGTGCTCTGAATGAGCTGGATAGACGATGCCTTCATTTTTCTAATTTCTGGCTCTGAGGCTATCAGTGAAACCCTCTTTGGAAATTTTATTCTGGCAAGGGTCAGGTGAGGAGAGAATGGCCTGGCCTCTTTTGGGAAGCCTATCTCTTTGAGACTGGCTTCTAAATCCCTGGCTATCTGGCAGACCGCTTCCTTTCCTTCAGAAATCCCAACCCAGATAACCCTTGGAATAACAAGATTAGGAAAGCCTCCGATTCCAGAAAGCGAGATTTGAAAAGGCTCCACTGCCTCTACAACTCTCTGGCAACACGCAGCTATATCCCCTACCCTTCTTTCATTGGTCTCACCAAGAAACTTCACTGTAAGATGGATACCCTCAGGCTCAACCCATTTTGCACCTGAAATTTTCGGCTTGAGTATCTCTTGACAATCAGCCAGAGCCTTTTTTATCTCAACGCTTAGCGGTATAGCAATAAATAGTCTCATTCTAATAGTTCCGCATCCCCAGATAGGTGATAAACCTTTCCTTCTACCACTACCACCAACCTTCCCTTCTCGTCTATATCAATAGCCTTGCCAACCAATCTTTTGTTATCCATCTCAAAAGCCACTCTTTTCCCTAAACTGAGGCATCTCTCTTTTATCTGGGGTAGAAATTGGAAGCCAGATTCTTGAAAATCAATATAGGCTTTCTCTATTTCAGAGAGCAATTCCAGAAATATCTTCTCCTTCTCTACCTCTTCCTCTAACTCATCTCTAATAGATGTCGCTTCCTCTGGAAGAAGGTTTTTGTCAACATTAAGGTTTAGACCAACGCCTATTATCAACCATTCAACTGCTTTCAGCCGTATCTTACTCTCTATCAGGATTCCAGAGACCTTCTTGCCTTTTAGATAAAGGTCATTCGGCCACTTTATATAACAATAAAGGCTTGTCTCGTTTTCAATCACCTTACTTATGCTCAAACCCACTACCAAAGAAAAGAGAGGGAGCTTATCAGACAAGAAATTGGCTGGGAAGAAGATTATTGAAAACCACAAGCCCCCAGGAGGCGAAACCCATTCCTTCATCATCCTTCCACGACCATGCGTTTGAATATCAGCAATGATAACCTCTCCACTGCGACAGCCTGAGGCAATAAGGGTGCGGGCTAAATCATTGGTTGAACCTACTTCTGTAAGCCTGTGAATAGTGTTCATAAAATCTGTGGAAATCTGTAGGTATACTCAAGAAACACAAGGTTTACCGAAGATTTTTTTGTTGTAGGTTGTAAGTTGTAGGTTATAGGTTGAAGAAGTAGAACAAATAACATACAACTTACAACATCCTAAACTTACAACCTCAGGCTCTCTTTGCAAACCTGTTGCTTTTGGGTATATATTCTCTGCGGCTAAATATTTACGCTTTAGCAAAGTTCTCCAAAAGTTTTAAGCCAATGATCCCACTCTTTTCTGGATGAAATTGACACCCTAAAATATTGCCTTTGGCCACAACTGAACTGAATGAAAAATCCGAATATGTTGTCTTAGCAATAGCCACATCTTCTTGACAGTCCACATAGTATGAATGGACAAAGTAAAAGTAACTCCTGTCTGGGATTTCATAAAAAAGGGGATGAAATTCTACGCTACAAGGCACACGACTGTGTAGTCCGTAGCGTAATTTTTGAAACTCTACTATGTTCCAACCAATATGAGGAATCTTCATTCTTCCTTCAAACCTTCGCACTATCCCCTTGATAATATTTAGTCCAGAAATCTTTCCACCCTCTGTGCTCTCAGAGAATAACAGTTGCATTCCAAGGCATATCCCAAGGAATGGCTTTGTCTTTGCCAACTCTTGAAGAAGATTGAAGATGGAGGCTTCTTTTAAGTTAGAGACAGCATCAGAGAAAGCACCAACACCAGGCAGAACTACCTTTTCTGCCTCCATTAACTCAAGCGGCAGCTTTGTTATCCTCACCTCAGAAAACATCGATAGCACCTTTCCTATTGAGTGAAGATTCCCAAGTCCATAATCAACAATAGCTATCATTATCTTACCCAATCCATAGGGTCCTGAGGCTGACCATTTACCCTAATCTCAAAGTGAAGGGTAGGGGTTTCAACAGAGCCTGTGCTTCCAACCGCTCCTATGACAGAATTTCCTGTTACAGTCTCTCCTTGTTTGACTGATATCTTATTAAGATAGGCATAGAGACTATAAAGCCCGCTGCCATGGTCTATCATAATCAATTTGCCATAACCCACAAACCAATCAGCATAAACAACCTCTCCTGAACCTATTGAGCGAACCTCTGTGCCTAAAGGAGCAGCAATATCAACTCCTTTATTCATCATCACCGCACCTGTCTCTGGATGCGTATATCTACCAAACTCTCTTGTAATCCTTCCACCAGAGATAGGCCAAACAAGGCCACCTTTCAGCTTGTGAGCCTCCCCTTCCTTCTTTACTACTCTCCTCTTTGCAGAAAGTTCAGCAATCAAAGCCTCTAATCTCTTTTGTTCCTCTTTCAGGGCAGTTATCTTCTTCTTCCAGTTTTCTGCTTCTTTTTCTGTTTCATTTAAGTTTTTCGCAATCATTGCCCTTTTTTCTCGCCCTATCTTTATATTAAGGCTCGCATCTTCCTTAATCTTCTTTTCATGGTCATGGAGATATTCTAATACCTTCTTCTCTGCCCCTATCTTTTTTTTCTCTGCCTCTTTATCCTCTATCCTGCCTATATTTCTGTCTATCAAGAGAAAAAGATTTGGCCTCTTGTCTCTTTCCGAAAGTAAAAGATAGGAGATATTGTCTGGTGGTTTAGAAAAGTAGGCTTTTTTGACAAGTATGGAGAGATTGTCCTTCTGTTGCGTTAATTCTTCGGA
>JAGUXG010000068.1 GCA_020061965.1 bacterium | reverse complement strand
AACTCCCAATATCAACAACAACTTTGATGAGGTGAATGCATTCTATCATATAAACAATATTCACCAGTGGTTCAAGGGGCTTAATGTAGGGAATTTAACAAATAGTATGGATGTGCAGGTGCCTGTGTATGTTCACCGCAGGGCTCCTAATGGCAATTCTGACTGGGGCAATGCTTACTGTGTATGGGATGGTGCCCAAGGAATACAACTATGGTTTGGTCATGGTGATGCCCATATTATTGGAGGTGATACAAGAGACTTAGCCAAGGCATCTGAAATTATCTACCATGAGTATGGTCATGGGATAGTATTTCGTTCTGGAGGACAAAACTTAGGAGGAAGTAATGAAGGATATGCAATTCATGAAGCCATACCTGACTATGTTGCTTATAGAATGACCGAAGATACAATAATAGGAGAGTGGGTTTTTACCGACTTTAGATATAGAAGGAACCTTAATAATTCCTTAAGATATCTTATAGACCGTGTTGATCCATTCGGTAATATTGATGAACCTCATTATATCTCTCAAATCTATTCAGGTGCACTTTATAATATGCGTCAACGAGGAGATATTGGCTCTCTAATTACTGATAGATTAGTCATCCAAAGCATTCCAATCATATATCAATTAGGTTCACAAACAGGTGCTACATTTGTTCAAGGCCTCCGTGCTATTCTGCAAGGAGACAACATCCTCTATGGAGGCATCCATCAAAACTCTATTCGTGAATGCTTTCAAGCAAAAAGAATAACAGATATCCCCTTTGCACCAACTAATCTCTCTGGCTCTGCCATTTCCCCAAGTCAAATAAACCTATCTTGGACAGACGAAGCCTATAATGAGGATGAATTCAAAATATACAGAAAGACCCAAGGTGACAGTTATATACAAATAGGCACAAGAAGTTCAAATATAACTTCCTATCAAGATACGAGTTTAAGTCCAAATACCACTTACTATTATACTGTCTGGGCTTACAATATTTATGGTGGAGCCCCTTCTTCTGAGATTCAAATAACTACTCCAGGTCCTCCCTCTGCACCATCAAACCTCTCTGTTACTCCAATATCAAGCACACAGATAAATCTTTCCTGGACAGATAACGCCAACAATGAGACAGGATTCAAGATAGAAAGAAAGACAGGAAGCGGAGTATATTCTGAAATTGCCCAAGTTGGTGCAAATGTTACTTCATACCAGAACATAGGTCTTGCTCCAAACACCACATATTACTACCGTGTTAGGGCATTCAATACTTATGGTGATTCTGCCTATTCCAATGAAGCAAATGCAACTACACAGGCTACAGGTCCACAGGTTGTCTATTCAGATAACTTTGATGACGGTAATATCTCAGACTGGAGCAAGTCTTCTGGAACAAACCTTTGGCATGTAGAAGGAAACTCCTTTCATTCTTCTCCAAAGAGCCTTGCCTACAATAATGGCATAAATTATGATATAGGAGTAAACTCAGGTTTAATAACCTCCCCCCAGATAAACCTGATAGGTATGACAGGGAATATTACATTAAGCCTCTGGACAAAGTGGCAACATGAATCTTACCCTTCTGGTGACTATGACAACATGAAGATAGAGGTCTATGATGGTGCAGAGTGGAGAAGAATCTTTTATAATGACTGTAATGAAGGCCCGTCTTTTTCAGATTGGCACCAGGAAACCTTTGACATATCCTCATTTAGCCAAAATAGAACTATTCAGGTAAGATTTTCCTTTAATACCCTAGATCCACTATATAACAACTACTTTGGCTGGTATATAGATGATGTCAATATAACCTGGAATCCTTCTGCCTCTTTTGTCAAAGCCTTTGAAGAAGCAATTCATATTGATGAACCATCCCCAGAGAGAAAACTTACCCCTTCTGAAACAGCCATACTCTCTGCCTTTCCAAACCCAGCAAGGGATTTTGTCTATTTTCCATTACAGCTATCAGAATCTGGGGATGTAGGGGTTACTATCTATAATATCCTGGGTCAGAGGGTAAAGGGATTAAATATAGGAGAAAAACAAGCAGGCTTCTATACTACATCTCAGACAGCACCCTTCTGGAATCTGACTAATGAAGAGGGAAGGCAGCTATCCTCTGGGCTATACTTCTACAAGATAGATATAAATACAAAGAGCAGAAAAAGATATTCTGCAAAAAGCAGGATAATCATTCAAAAATAGGAGGAAAAAAAATGAAGAGATTAATATTGGCAATGATGTTAGGCTGGGGAATAAGTGTTTATGGGATTTGGGCAGGTTCAATACACAAACAAAAACTGATGTGGGTACCACCAGAAAAAGGGACTCCTACAGTTAAAATGCTGAGTAACAAAATCCTTCAACTCCAGAAGGAATTCAAGAAAAGATTTCCAGAATATACCCTCTCTTATGATGAGTATGGCATATTAAAGGAAATAAGTGCTCCTGCAAATGTTGTATTCTCTACAAACCCTTTAAGGATAGGAACATACACTCTGGAATCTCTATTTACAGACTTTGAAGATCTATTTGGCATAGGAACAGAGTGTCTGCATTGTTATTATCCTTCTTTTAAGAGTTACAAGGGTTTACCTGTCTTTCTTTTTAACACTGGCATAATAGGCATTCGAGAAATTCCTGAAGTCTCTGGAAATGTGTGGGATCCAAAGGAAGGATATAAAGGCACTTGGTCCCTTATTATAAACTACCCTTATCAATTGAAAGATTTAGACCTAATCCCAACAATAACAGGAAGCCAGGCAGTTGAGATAGCAATAAAAGGGATATATAATTGGGCCACTTGGCCTGACTCTACATATCAATCTGAGTTTCCTTCTCTAAAGGAGTATATTGATAAATATTCTGCTATGGGATTTTCTACAGAGTATCTAAATAAATGGTATAACTCAGATAAGATATCCTATGAATATATGAGAGAATACTACAAAAGCAGAGGTATTAAGCCTAGCTCACAATCTTCATCTATGTCTCCTGAGGATACCTATGAACTTTGCATCTTCATTCATGAAAATGGTAAACCCTATTTAGTCTGGTATGTTGTATTAGAGAGATGGAAATGTTATATTGATGCCAAGATGGGTAAACTTTTGTATGGAGATTCTAGCCGTGGAGGTCGCATTCATAGATTACCTTGAAAAGATTTACACTGATATTGCTAATGGCAGCCTTTGGAGTAAATGCTTATGGGTTTATGGATCCAGGGCCAGCATACAAATATACACCTTGCTGGATACCACCTGAAGAGGGAACACCTACAGTCAAGATATTGAGCAGTAAAGCATTTGAGTTTCAGAAAGAGTTCAAGAAGAGATACCCAGAATATACCTTATCTTTTGATACTTGTGGAATATTAAGTCAAATAAGTGGACCAATAATTGAAGGAGATATTTCGCAAGATATTTTAGTAGAACGGATAAAACCTTTATTCACCAAGTTTGAGGAACTATTTGGGATAGGAACAGAATGTTTACAATATAAAATAAAGTAGGCGAAAAGATGAGAAGATTCACATTGATTCTCTTAATGACAATCATAGTTGCAAATGCCTATGGATTCTGGGGGAAGAAGGGTTCTGCCAAGAAAGAGGAGACCAAGCCTAAGGTAGAGGTTCAAAGTAGTATTGGAACAGAAACCAGTATAATTTCAGGAACAGAAACCTCCCCTATTTTTCAAACACCTACGAAAGAACTAGAACCTTTGCCTTCCTGTGAAAAGAAAAAAGAAGCAGAAGAGATCCTGTATCCCAAAGGCAGAACAAATAAAATGGAAAGAGAGGCTTCTATCCAAAAGTCATCTCATTCTAAATCTTCTATACCTGATAATGACACACCAAAACCTTCTCCATCAAAAGAGAAACCGTCTTCTTATAAATAAACTTTTGTTCAGTGGCTCTTACTCAGAACTGCATCACACTATTACCCATGAGGTTACCCATATCTTCTCCTACCAGATTCTCTATCCAGACCTATTTGAGACAATCATTACAAACCAGTTTATAGCCCAGCCTCCTCTCTGGTTTATGGAGGGTCTGGCAGAGTATGAAGCAGGGCCAATAAGAGCAGAAGGAGAAATGGTCTTGCGGGATGCTGTGCTTGAAGGTGGGTTCATCCCATTAAATCAACTCTCTGACTTTTCTATGATAGACAATGTCTATCTTGCCTATCAGGAGAGCCGTTCCTTGATTGACTATATTGCCAAAACCTATGGAGAGGATAAGTTGACAGTGATGATGAGAAAGTTTACGGCAAGGATAAGCCTTGATAGGTT
>JAGUXG010000128.1 GCA_020061965.1 bacterium | reverse complement strand
GCTAATTTTAATCAATCCTTTTTAGGTCCTTCCCAGGCACAAAGACAGCGGTCTTATATCCTGGAACCTTGATAACCTCATTTTTAGAGATTATCCTGCCAATCCTTGCTTTTCTCTTTCTTACCAGAAATGTCCCAAAGCCCCGTAGTTCAAGCCTTCCTTGTTCTTTCAAAACAGAAACTATGGCAGAAAATACCTCCTCTGTCACCCTAAGACTCTCTACTCCAGTAAGACCCAATTTTTCCTTTACAATCTTAGCTAAATTAAGTTTCGTCATTTTTTGGAACGATTATCCCTCCTGAGACAACCAATTTATACCCCTCCTCAACGGATATATCAAGTGGGATTACATCCTTCTTAGGAACAACAATTAAAATCCCCTGGGCAAGAGCCAGAGCAAATGGAAGATAAACATTGACAAGCTCCATATTTACTGCCAATTCCATCTTTGGGTTTACCTTTGAGGTAACAAGTCCAATGGAATATATTCCCTTCCTTGGATATTCAACAAGAACAACCTGAATAAAGCCTCCCTCTTTTTTGTTCAGATTGACCAGCTCTACTAACTGTCTCACAGAGGTGTAAAGATAGCTTATCACCGGAAGCTTCTCGACCATTTCTTCAGCCCATCTGAATACTCCTCTTTTTCCTATCCTTTCGGTGACATACCCTGTAATTATAAGAAGAAACACTGCCAAAAAAATTCCTGATAAGAAATCAAAAGCGTTTGCCAAAACCCCTTCTTGTATCTTAAAAAGATTAGAGAAGGGCATGCTCAAAATCTTGTTTAATATAGAGAGAGAGAAAGCCACAACAGCAATAGTTGCAGCAATAGGTATGATAGCAATTAAACCAGTGACAAAATATCTTTTCATTCTTCCCATTATTAGTAGAATTAAAACCTTGTTGAAAGGCAGACATAGTAGGACAACCCAAGCTCTCCATAGGGTCTGATGGCATAATCAAGGTTGAGACCTTGTTGGATGGCTATGCCAAAGCCTGCTGTTAAGCCACTTCCTTCATCTTGGGGGCCTCCCTTAAATCCAAGCCTTAAATTGCCTTAAGGCCTAAGGAACATAAACCCTGCACCCCTTTCCTTTATTTGGAAAAGACCAGCAGGGTTCCAGTATAGGGAAGTGTAGTCATTTGCTAAGGCAATAAATGCCTCACCCATTCCATTTGCCCGTGCACCCTGGCCTAATTTCAAAAAAGCCATAGCTGTTTTGCCAGGCTTTTCTGCAAAGCTCACATTCCCCATTAAAACCCCACTTACAACAAGAAGAATTGTTTTCTTCATTTTTACTTCCATTTAAAGAATGAAATAACCTTATTTCTGTCGTCAAAACAGACCTTAAACAATTCAAAGATGTCTTTTCTACCAAGGAGATTAAATTCTATACCCAATCTTTCAGAAAACCCTATTTGGGCAATAATTTCATAATCTTCTATCTGTAATTTAAGGCTATGAAGATAAACGGGTATTGAGTCTCCATCACCTACTACAGCCATAATCATATTACCAGATTTCCACTCAATATTTAATCTCTCAGCCTCATTCTTGTTTAAGATTGAATATGTGGCACCCGAATCTACAAATACCCATATTTTCTTCCACCCATCCTTTCCTTCTATCTTAACTGGAATAATAGGCACTTTTATGCCCTTATAGGAGGAATATCCAATCTCTATAGAATGAGAATACATACAAGACTCTCCTTTTTTGGAACCCTCAATACAGACGGTTCTTTATCGGGATATTTTTTTTCCGCCTCCTCTTCAACCCTCTTTAGAGAAGGATCTATTGCTACAATTTCCTCATTGACCACAGCAATACACTCTCCTCCATATTTATCTACAATCTCTTCAAAGTGATCAATTATCCATCTGTCATTCTTATCCATCTTTTCTCCCTATTTCACAATTCCAATCTTGCCAATTTTCTTTCCTCCACATCCACCTGTTACTGTATAGATATAGACGCCAGAGGCGATATTCTCTATATCCCATTTCTCAATAGATTCATCAACCTCTATGTCTTTTACCAATTCACCAGCAATGTTGTAAATTTTAATTATAGCTGTATTACTTACATTTGTAAAGTAGATTGTGCTTCCTTTCTTGCAGAGGTTTGGATAGCAATAGGCATTGTTGTTTGTTTGTGCAAATGTTGTTGTGCCAAATGGTGCAATTAGGGTAAGATGGGTAAGGGTGCCGTAGATTATCTTATTTGCTGGATTAGCCCAGGAATTGGGAACTTCCTCCCAAATTCTTGTTTGCTCATTGAATGTGTATAGCCTTAGGGTTTCCTCATTGATATTTCCTGTGTTGTTATATGGAACACTAACCAAAATGGTAAAGCTTCCATGAAACTCTGCTCCTGATGTTTTAATAAGCTTAACATCAATACAGAGACCAATATTTCCACTTCTTGTTGTGAATGTAGAATAATTCTTTGCATCCTTAATAGTTACATAGAAGCCTTCAGTTATAGAACCTGTTTCAATAAGGTTTATTG
>JAGUXG010000169.1 GCA_020061965.1 bacterium | reverse complement strand
GTTTAGGATGTTGTAAGTTGTAGGTTTGAGCCTTATCTCTTCTACTTCTTCAACCTACAACTTATAACCTACAACAAAAAATTTTCGGTAAACCTCGTGTTCCTTGAGTATACAAAGATAGATTGACAACAATAAGATGATGAAGATATGAAAAGGAGAAATCTACCTAATTATTGCTATAATTTTGAACTATAACGACCCTTTTTTGTAAGGTGGGGAAAGTTCTGTCCTTTTTGTTTGATTTTTAAGGAAGAGGTCTGTATAATTTTTGTCTGATGAAGATCTTTCTTTTTTTAATCATCATGTTTGCAAGCTCCAATCTCTTGGCTACATCTATGCAAATAGACCCGAGAGATACTCACGTAAGAAAGGGTGAAGGGTTTGATGTTGCTATTGCCTTAGCGGATGTGAATGACCTTGGAGGAGTAGGTCTTAAACTTCTTTTTGATAAAAATACCCTGAGAGCAGAGACAGTTACTGCAGGAAGCCTTTTTGTTGAAACTGGAGATATATTCTTTGAACAGATAGATAATGAAGATGGCTTTGTTTTAATCAATGCTGTAAAATGGGAACAGGGAAATGGAACAGGAACAATTGGATCCATCAGTTTTACTTGTCTATCATCTAATCCAGAAGGAAGCCTCACCCTTTCAGAGGTAAGGTTATTAACCTATTCAACGCCTACCACAGATATAGAGGTCAGCACAATAACTCCAGGCTATGTTCATCCATATCCTCTTGAGTATTTTAAGCTTGCAGCCACAGGAACCTTCAAAGTAGGCGTTTCTTCTTCTATCAACATCATTGCCTTTGATAGATATGGGACTGTTGCCGAAGGATATAATGGCACAATAAACCTGACTGTTGACAATGGCACGATCTCTCCGGCATCTGTCACGGGGGTTAAGGACGGTTCCTTGACTGCCAAGATAACCTTGACAAAATCTGGAACAACTACTATCACAGCAAAGGATTCAGCAGGAACTCAGACAGGCACAGTCACAATTTATGTTATTCAGGGAACACCCACAACCCTGTTCATTCAGCCAGCAACAGCAACCTTGACTGCAGATGATTCTTTAACATTTTATACCTTTGTCGGGGATAATAGTGGCAATACATGGACGGTAACATCTAACTTTAGTGAGAATGACCCCATTGGCACAATGTCAGCTAATATCTACTATCCAGGCAAACCAGGCACATGGACAATCACAGCTAACTATAACAGCCTCATGGCTACAGCTACCGTGAATGTGACCCTTGGTTTGCCAATAGCCTTCTTCATTCAGCCAGCAACAGCAACCATAGCTACAGATGGTTCATTAACCTTCGCTGCTTTTATCAAGGATATGAATGGTAACACCCAGACTGTTATAGCCACCTTCACCGCTAATGAAGGGACAATGTCAGCTAATACCTACTACCCAGGCAAACCAGGCACATGGACAATCACAGCTACCTACACCACATTTATAGCTCAGGCTACAGTCGTAGTCTATGGCAAATTAGCCACCTTTACGATAGGAGCAATTGGGAATCAGATCGTAGGTATTGCTTTTCCTATAACCATTTCTGCTTTAACTGATCAGGGTGAGCCAGCATACACAACAGCAAGC
Source organism: bacterium (assembly GCA_020061965.1). Lineage (GTDB taxonomy): Bacteria > UBA9089 > UBA9088 > UBA9088 > JAGUXG01 > JAGUXG01. The sequence continues at coordinate 1,685 of JAGUXG010000169.1, read as the reverse complement.
CTGACAACCACATCAGGAACTATTCTAATATCTGTGAACGGAACATATATGGGTTATGTGACTATTGATAAGGATGGAACTGCATCTATTACCGTTTCATCTGGAACAATTTCCGCAACAAGCAATCTATTCTTTGTTGAAAAGCTCTTTCTGCCAAAAAGCCTTGATGATATAAGGGTTTGGCCTAATCCTTACAGAAGCGACAAGTCTTCTGACCCATTCATTGTCTTTGAGCTTCCAAAAGGCTGCCATTTGTATATCTATACTATCTCAGGTAGACTGATAAGGGAGTTTGAAAATACTTTAAGTAGAACAAAGTGGATGTTGGACAATCAGGATGGAGAATATGTCTCATCTGGAATGTATATCTACCTGATAGAACATGGTGGTAGAAAGGTTACAGGAGATGTCGGCGTGATAAGATAGGGGTAATCTTTGAAGAATATAAACCACAGAGGCACAGAGATCACAGAGAAATATAAGATATTATTTATACTCAAGGAACACGAGGTCTATCGAAGATTTTTGTTGTAGGTTGAAGAAGCAGAACAGATAACCTACAACTTACAACATCCTAAACTTACAACCTCGCTCTCTTTATAAACCTGATTTACTTGGATATAGCTCTGATAAACAGATGTAAATGAAGATTCTAATCATCTTCCTCTTCATAAATGTTGTTAGTTTATACGCAGGAGAAGGGGGATTCTCTGGGGACTTCACAAAGATTGGTGTCGGTGTTAGGGCAGCTTCTATGGCTGGTGCAAATGTTGCTTCAGGTAAAGATATGGAGGCACTCTTTCTGAACCCGGCAGGTCTTTTTGGCTTATCGAGTATTCAATTTCTTGCTGGTCACAATCTCTGGTTAGCAGATACACAACAAAACTTTGTTGCCGGAGGCATTCCCTTAAGAAATCTTACCTTTTCTTTTGGGCTGAATTATTTAGACTCGTCAAAGATCCAGGAGACAACCAAAGAATATCCGGATGGGACAGGAAGGCTATATTCAGCCAGTAACTCTATTGCCACTCTGGGTCTGGCAACAAAGGTTTCAAGAACCCTATCTGTTGGAGGCTCTCTTAATCTTCTCACAGAGACAATTGACGATGTTAAAGCAGATGGGGCTTTCTTGAGCCTTGGTCTAATAAATCATCCCCAAAAGTCAAAGATACGATATGGATTGGCTCTTACTGGGCTTACCTTAAAAAAATTGACCTACATCAAGGAGGAGAACCGATTGCCTTTGGGTCTGCAAACAGGTGTGGCTTACATAGAAAATAGACTTCCAGTAACTTTTGAGGGGGACATCTCTTATTTAGAGGATGAAGGGTTTTCCTTCGCAGCTGGCAGCGAATATATCCTTGGCAAGACCATATCCTTTCGTGCAGGATACTCTACCAGGTTGACTGATATTGGCTCTGGAGTATCCTTTGGATTTGGCTTCAGAGGGGATAAGATAGAGATACGGTATTCCTTCCTCCCTTCAGAGATAAATGCAACCCACCGTGGCTTGATTCTCATTGGAGAAGAAAAAAAGCCTCGCAAAAAGCCATCCAAATTCTTTCTTGACCTATAAATGGGAAAAAGGATAAAAGCTACAATGATTTAATTACAAAATAATTATAGACAAAAATAATTCAAAAGAAATATACTATATTCACTAATCTCTAATTCAAGGAGGTGCC